>JBCBJG010000011.1:0-24434 GCA_038523655.1 Pseudomonadota bacterium
GCATCGACATCGGTGTGGAGGTCACGTTCAGCGGCGACGACGGGCGTGGCACCGTTTGCGAGGATCACAATGCGATAGACGAGAAACCCGTGCGCCGAATAAATCGCCTCATCGCCTTCGCGGAGGTAGGCGTTCGCCAGCAGGCTCAGCAACTCGTCGGATCCTGCCCCGCAGACGATCCGCGCTGCATCGAGCCCGTAGCGCTCCGCGATCGCCGCGCGCAGGGCGCTGGCGCTCCCATCCGGATACCGCGCGAGATCGCCAAGTGCGCTCATCATCGCCGCGCGTGCTGACGGGCTCGCGCCGAGCGGCGACTCGTTGCTGGAAAGTTTGATCGGTTTGGCACCGCCCGCGAGTGCGCTTTCGCCAGGCACATAGAGATCGATTTCCGAGATCCCGGGTTTCGGGGCGATCGGCGCAGAGGCATTGGAAAGCGTCATGGGACAGACAACAAAGCAGAGCGGGGGTGAAAGTGTCGACATAGGCGACCGTTCGGCAGCCTAACGCCACTCTACGACCGGCCACCGGTGCTTAGCATCGGCATCGATGCGATAGAAGACGTGCCGCCTCGCCGCAACGGCCGCTCGGACCGCCGATCTCACGTCCCGGAGGTCGGCGGGGTCCGATCCGCTTCGTCGTCGGTTGTGTAAGGCATCGCCGGGCTTGGCAACGCTTCCTCCAGCACCCGTTCAGGCGCCGCGACCGTCGCACCGAGGCCGCCATCGAGCGGTGCCTCAAGTTCCTTGCGCGCGGTTGCGATGACGACGCCGGCAAACAGCGGCAGTCCGGTCCGACCGATCTTCTCGACCACGGGCGCGACCCTGAGCAGATGGCTTGACGTGGCAGGCGGAGCGAAGAGGGCGGCGTCCATCGCAACCGGTGAGAAAAACACGGATCGCAGGAGGCGTTCGAGCTGTCCGGCGCTGTAGGGTTGGCCGGAACCGAACGGCGTCGTATCGAACCGCGCCCAGACGCCGCGCCGGTTCGGCACCACAACGATCAGGTGCCCTTCGCCTTTGAGCACCCGCCAGAACTCGCGGAGCTGGGTCCGCGGGTCGAGAGCGCTCTCGAGACTGTGGACTGCGAGCAGGACATCGACGCTCTCGTCGGCGAGCGGAATGCGATTGTTCTCCGCGAGCACCACCCGGCTCGGCGCCCCGCGCGGCCACCGCTCGGCGCCCTGGGATTCCGGCATTACGGCCGCCATATGCTGCGCGGCGGAAAATCGATCCAGGAAAGGTGTCGCAAACCCGTGGCCGACGACCGTGCCGCCTTCGATCGATGACAGATCTTGCGCGATGGCCTCGAGCCGCGCGGAGATAAACCTACGCGTCATGTGCCCGAGTGGCCCGGCGTAATACGCGACCAGTTCCGACGTCTCCAGCAGCATGGTCCTGTTCCGATCAGGCGCGGGCCGTGCGGTCGAAGCTGTCGACCGGCCGTACTCCGCACCGCTCCTGGCCCCACTCCGGCCCCGAACCAGCCCGACCCATAACGCAGCGCCGGGCTTACCCTTACCGCAACGAGGGGTTTATCCTCGGCGTAACGCCGGACGACACGCGCATCCGATTTGCACTCCATACGGTGGGGACAACCGCCGATCGTTGCAAGCTGGCGTTTACGCCTGCTGGATGCGGTGCCGCTGGTGTGATCGTCGACCGCACCGCTGCCGAGCATCGCGCGCGCCGCGTCGATATCGCCAAAACCACGTCGCCGCAGCCCCGACAATCCGCTACATCGGTTGCGGCGGTCCCGCGGTCTCAAGGAGCACCTGAATGTCTCAGTCAACCAGCGCGACGGGTCCCTCGACCACCTCGCTAGAGCTCCACCAATTTCCCTGCCGATCGGACAATTACTGCGTCCTTGTGCGTGACGCGGAAGCTGGCGTGACGGCCGCGATCGACGCGCCGGACGCCGACGCGGTCCGCAGTGCCGTCGACCAAACCGGCTGGGGCCTCACCCATATTTTAACGACCCATCACCACGCCGACCACACAGCCGGAAACAGCGCGCTCAAGGAGGCGTACGGCTGCCATATCGTTGGCCCGGCGGCGGAACAGGCGCGTATTCCGACCCTCGATGAAACCGTGGGCGAAGGCGACACCTTCCGCTTCGGCGGTCATACCGTGGAGGTATTCGACACCCCGGGTCATACCGCGGGGCATATCTCCTACCTGTTTCGCGCTGCGCGGATCGGCTTTACCGGTGACACACTGTTCTCGCTCGGCTGCGGCCGCTTGTTCGAGGGAGATGCGCAAACGATGTGGCAGTCACTGGCAAAAATCCGAGCGTGGCCGCGCGATACGACGATCTATTGCGGGCATGAGTACACGCTCGCAAACGCCCGCTTCGCCCTGACTGTCGATCCGTCGAACATGGCATTGATTGAACGCGCCAAGGAGATCGAAGCGCTGCGCGAAGCTGGAAAACCAACGTTGCCGACGACGCTGGCGCGCGAACTGCAGACCAATCCGTTCATCCGCCCGGACGCGCCGGAGATCCGTGCAGAGCTCGGTATGCAGTCGGCTGAGGACTGGGAAGTGTTTGCCGAGATCCGACGCCGCAAGGACGCCGCCTGATCAAGGACGTATCCGCCAAAGGCCGATGCCCCCATCCTAAGCGACCGCGAACGAATCATAACAGGCACGAATAGTCGGAGCTGCGTCGCACCCGCGTGGGATATGCACTGTTTTTGCGCGACTGAATTTCTGTTTAAGCTGCTGATTTTATTCGATTAATAGGCTTTGCGCTAGCCCGTGTCCGTGGTGCGCTTGCCCTACGCCCTGCCCCGCCTACACTCCGCGCCAACCGAGTGCGCGTGCAGTTCAGCGGGGGTAGAGCGGCACATGAGCAGTCAACGCGTCGGACCGATTTTGAGTGCGGTCTTCATCGACTACGATAACGTCTATATTTCGCTGAAGAAGCGTAATCCCGCCGCCGCGCGCCAATTCGCCCGTGAGCCGGGCAGATGGATCCGCGAGATCGAGCGCGGTGGGTTGATCTCCAGTGATGCGTACCGGGCTGGGACCGACGGAGCCGAGCGCGAACGGCGCATCGTGCTCAACCGCTCATATGGCTCGCCGGGCAGCCGCCGTGGCGACGACAAGCATGCGTTCTCCAACGTCCGGCAAAATTTCGTGCGCGCCGGTTGTGAGATCGTGGACTGCCCGCCGCTCACCGCGCAGCTGAAAAACTCGTCCGACATCCGCATCGTGATGGACGTGCGTGACCTTCTCCACCACGAAACCCACTTCGACGAATTCATCATCCTGAGCGGCGACTCAGACTTCACGCCGGTATTGCACCGCCTACGCGCCCACGATCGCCGCACCGTCGTCTACGTGAACGACCAGACGGCAACGCCCTACACCGCGATCGCCGACGGCGAAATTCGTGAGGCCGATCTGATTGCTTTCCTCGAGGATTGCCTGACCACCGACACTGAGGATGCGTCGGCTCATGTCGACGCCGAGGCTTTGTCGCCGGAGCGCGCAGATCGTCCGACCGGCGATGACATGCCATCGCTGGATCGCCGGGCGCAGGCCCTCGACGACGCCGAAGCAAGACGCGCGGCCCATCGTGAAGCGATCCTCGCCGAGGTCATCTCGGTTATCCGCGCCGCGCCGGAACCGGTCGCCATCGAGATGCTGGCGGACCGTGCCCAACGCGTGTTGGGCCGCGAAGTCACGTCGGATGCCCAGTGGGCCGGGTTCGGCACGTTCCGCGCGTTCCTGACCGCATGCCTTCCGCTTGAATACCGGCTGACGACAGAGTCTCCGTATCTCGCGTATGAAGTCGAACGGATGGAGGGGCCGCTCGGCCGCCCGCGCCCGGACCGGACCACCGATGCGGGAAGCAATACGTCGGTGCCTGATGGCGCGGCGGAGCTGCATCCGGCTCCGGCGACGACCGACGCGGCGGACAGCCGCCAGCCGACCGAGCTGCAGCAGACGATCGGCCGGATTCTCGAAGCGTGCCAGGCGCCGCCGCTCAGCCCGCCCGAGTACACCGTACTCATCGCCGCTATCGCAGCAGAGATCCGCGAGCATGGGCTGCACGGCGGCCAGACCCTCGCAAACATCGAGGCGCGCGCGGCAACGCATGGGCTCTCCCTGTCACAAACCGACGTCCGGTTCGTGCTCGACATTATCAGTGAGCCGGACCCGTGGTTCGCCCAGGGCGTGCGGGAAGATATTTTCGCATATCGCTTTCGCGACTTCGTCCGCGCCCGATGTGAGACGCAGGGACTGCAATTGTCGGACGATGCCCGCCGTCTCATCGACGCGTGGTTTGCAGGCGCGCCGTCGCCAACTCAGTCGAACGACCTGGTGGCGCCGACCGAGCCGGCCAATCCGTGGGGTCAGGAACCAGCACCGGTTGCGCTCAAGACGCGACCCTCTGCGCCTGCGCAAGCAAGCTATCCTGCGGATACCGGACCGACGACTTCGCCATTCGCCCTGCCGCCACTCGATGGCTCGATGCCGCAGCCGTCCTCGTCCTCCCAGCCGTCGCAGGTGTCCCAAGCTTCTCAGATCGGCATCGACCCCTATGCGCCGATGGAGACGGCCGCGCCGTCATCGAGTCCGGTCCAAGGCGGCTCGGAGTACCCCGCACCGCCTGACCTTGCCAGCGCGGCCGGTGCGTTGGCTGATATGGACATCGGCCCGCTCCCGCGCATCGTCAGGTCGCGCATGCGTAACTGACGGCGCTGGCCGGCTGAGAAGACGCGCACCGAAGCCCCGCTTCGGCGAACAGTAAGAAAAAACAGCAGGCGCTCGAAAGCTGTGAACGCCCGCCGTTTTTATTTTCGCATGATGTCCGACAGGTGTGCTGAACGCGCGCGTCAGCTCGCGAAGTACTGACCGCCATTGGCGTCGATGCAGGCCCCGGTGATGAACCCGGCATCGTCGCTCGCAAGGAACGTCACACACCGCGCGATCTCGGAAGCTTCGCCAAGGCGACCAACTGGAATCTGCGGAATAATATTTTTCTCCAGCACTTCTTTCGGCACGGCGGCGACCATTTCGGTGTTGATGTATCCCGGCGCGATGACATTTGCCGTGATCCCCTTGCGCGCGCCTTCCTGCGCCAACGCCTTGGTGAACCCGAGCAGGCCGGCCTTTGCTGCTGAATAGTTCGCCTGCCCCATCTGGCCTTTGCGCCCGTTGATCGACGAGATCGAAATGATCCGGCCGAAGCCGCGCTCGCGCATGCCGTCGATCACCGGCTTCGTCATGTAGAAAACTGAATCGAGGTTGGTGCGGATAACGTCGCTCCAGTTCTCGGCCGTCATCTTGTGGAGCATGCCGTCGCGCGTGATCCCGGCATTGTTGACGACGATATCGACGTCACCGAGCTCGCTCTGCACCTGGGCAACGCCGTCGGCGCAGGCCTGGGCGTCGCCACAGTCCCACTTGTAGACGGAGATGCCTGTCGCATCCTTGAACTTCTGCGCGGCTTCGTCGTTGCCGCCGTAGGTTGCGGCGACGGTGTACCCGGCGTCTTTCATGGCCTTGGCGATGGCCTCACCAATGCCTCGGGTACCCCCGGTGACGATTGCAACGCGCGACATATTTGTATTCCTCTTTGGGTCGTGAATGAGTTGCAGCCATCGTCATTGTGCGATGGCGCGGCAGTTTCCTTCGCAGCGGTACGTGCGCGGACCGCGCCGACCCTGACGAAAAAGATGGGGTGGTGGGGACGGAACGGCGCTCCGATCGATTAATTCTCCGTCGCGGGGATCAGTCGCGCTCGACGCACATGGCAACGCCCATGCCGCCGCCGATGCAAAGCGTTGCAAGCCCCTTCTTCGCGTCGCGGCGCTGCATTTCGAACAGCAACGTGTTCAGCACGCGTGCGCCCGATGCGCCGATTGGATGCCCGATCGCGATTGCCCCGCCGTTGACGTTGACCTTTTCCGGATCGAGCCCGAGGCCTTTGTTGACCGCGCACGCCTGCGCCGCGAACGCTTCATTCGCCTCGATTAGATCGAGATCGTCAGCGCTCCACCCGGCAGACTGAAGCGCCTTGGTCGAGGCTGGAATGGGTCCGGTCCCCATGATGGATGGATCAACCCCCGCATGCGCCCACGAGACGATCCGGGCCATCGGTTTGATGCCCCGTTTCTCCGCCTCGCTCGCCGTCATCACCACAACCGCTGCTGCGCCATCATTGATGCCGCTGGCGTTCCCGGCCGTGACCGTACCATCTTTCTCGAACGCCGGCCGCATGCCGGAGATGCTGTCCATCGTCACGCCGTCGCGAATGTACTCGTCTTCCTCGACGACCGTGTCGCCCTTGCGGCCCGGCACCGTTACCGGCGTAATCTCATCCTTGAAGCGGCCGGACTTGCGCGCCTCGGAGGCCTTGTTCTGTGAGGCGACGGCGAAGTGATCCTGCTCGTCCCGGGTGATCTGGTACTCCTTGGCGACGTTCTCCGCGGTCGTCCCCATGTGATAGCCGTTGAAGGCATCCCACAGCCCATCCTTGATCATCGAGTCGATGAATTGCATGTCGCCCATCTTCTTGCCGGTGCGCATGTGCGCGACGTGCGGCGCCTGGCTCATGCTTTCCTGACCACCCGCAACGACGATCTGCGCATCACCCGAGCTAATTTGCTGCGCGGCCAGCGCGACCGCACGAAGCCCGGAGCCGCAGAGCTGGTTCATGCTCCACGCCGGCGCTTCGACGGGAATACCCGCGCCGATCGATGCCTGCCGCGCCGGGTTCTGGCCCTCACCTGCCTGAAGCACCTGCCCCATGATGACCTCATCGACATCCGCCGGGGCGACGCCGGCGCGCTCGAGCGCGCCTGAGATCGCCGCGACGCCGAGCTTGTGTGCCGGGAGGCTCGAAAGCGATCCGTTGAAGGACCCGACGGGCGTGCGGGCGGCACTGGCGATCACGATGGTCTCGGACATACATTTTCCTCCAGGGGAAAGGCTGGGCTCGGCCGACCGATCGTGCGCATGACGCGTGGACGGGGGGCGGCACAGGGGCTGGGTTTCGCGACGCTTAACAGGTATCGCGCGCGCCGATCAACGTGATCGATCTTTGCCCGCTGACGGCGGCGCGCACGCAACGCAACTTCGCCCGTCGTGCTGCGCTGCAATATCGTGTAAGGCTGCGCGGAGAGGCGATGCCGGAAGATGCCCCCGGCAAGGGGGCGGGGACGAATTGTCCGCGAAAGGGAGACAACCGACGTGGCGAGTAAGCAGGAACCTGTCCGCATCAAGAAGTACGCGAACCGGCGGCTCTACAACACGCGCACGAGTGCCTACGTCACCCTCGATGACCTGGCGCAGATGGTGAAGCAGGACGAGGAGTTCCTCGTTGTCGACGCCAAGTCCGGCGACGACCTCACCCACAGTGTGCTGACGCAAATCATCCTCGAGCAGGAGAGCAAGGGCCAGAACCTGATGCCGGTGAATTTCCTGCGCCAGCTGATCCGGTTCTATGGCCACGGGATGCAGCGCCTCGTGCCGAGCTACCTGGAAATGAGCCTCGATACGCTTTCGCGGGAGCAGGACCGTTACATGTCGCAGCTCGGCGACAGCTTCACCGCGCGCTCGATCGATGCGCTGCAGGAACACACGCGCCGCAACCTTGCGATGTTCGAACGGGCCATGACGGTGTTTTCGCCGTTCACAACGAACGATCCGAACACAGCGTCATCCGAGGTGGCATCGCCGGCGGATGCCAACGGCACCGCCGCACCGACGAAGACGAGCCGCGCCGGCGCTGACGGGGATCTCTCGCAGCTCCAGGATCAGCTCACCGCGATGCAGAAGCAGATCGACGCGCTCAGCAAACGCAAGTAGCGGCCGCCCCGGTCGCCGATGTCGGGTCGCCGACGTCCGTGTCGTTGATCGCCGTGGCGAAGCGCGTTCAGGCGGCAGGCGATGCCGCAGCCAGGGGCGGCGCCGTATCGGCGATCGTCGGTTCGCCAAAATAAAATCCCTGCAGGTAGGTAATACCGATCTCGTTGAGGAAGCGCGCGCTCTCCTCATCGCCCACCCATTCGGCCACCGTCTCCAGCCCGAAGTGGTTCGCAAGTTCGGCAAGCTTCTGCACGAACACCCGATCGTCGGCGTTGCTGCTGAGGTTCTTCACGAACGCGCCGTCAATCTTGACCATGTCCACGCCGAGGAACTTGAGATTGCGGAACGAGGTATAGCCCGCCCCGAAGTCATCGATCGCGACCTTGCAGCCGAGTTCCTTCAGCGCGTCGACGAAGTTGACGCTTTCATCGAGATCCTGGATCGCCGCCGTCTCCGTGATCTCCACCGTGATCCGGTTGGTGATCTTCCGGTCCCCGCCGGTCAACCGGTCGAGCGCTACCAGCCACGCATGGTTCGTCGCGGTCAGCCCTGAGACATTGAGCGAAACGTGCAGGTTCGGGTGCCGTCGCACATGCGCGACGGTGAGCTCGAGGACGCGGTGATCGATCATCCGTGACAGACCAAGCTGCTCGGCGAGCGGAATGAAATAGCCCGCCGAGGTCAACTCACCGTTCGGCATTTCCATCCGCAGCAGACACTCGTGGAACGCAGGCTCGTGCGTGTCCGTGCGCACAATCGGCTGAAGCGCGATGCGCATGCGGTCCTCGTCGATCGCCGCGATCACCGCTTCGGAGATCTCCATGTTGCGCTTGCGCCGGGAAATCAGCTGCGCGTTCGGCGCGAACAGCGCGAAATCCTCGAGCCGCGATGACTTGGCGGTCTCAAGCGCCTGCAGCACCCCGGAGGCGGCCGCTTCTGCGGTGTCCGCATCGCGCGGTAACATGATTGCCCCGACCGACAGCGTCAGCGAAAAGCGGCAGTGCGTTGTCTCGATGGCTTCATCGCGGACAACTTCCTGAAGCCGGCGGACAACGGCCTTGAGCCCAACGGAGTTGCAGTCGTTGACGAGGATGCCAAATTTGTTCGATGAAAAGCGCCCGATCGCATCGCCCCCGCGCAAACGGCTTGCAAGACGTTGGCCGACGATCCGGATGGCCTCATCCCCGACATCGAAGCCGAAGGTCTCGTTGACCAGCGAGAGGTTGTCGATCGCCGCGAGGAGAAAAAATGACTGGTGCCCGCGGGCAGTGGCCTCCGCGATGACGGACGATACGGCATTTTTCAACCGCGTCCGGTTCATCAGTCCGGTCAGCTCATCATGGTCGGAGAGAAATCGCAGGCGCTGATCATCCTCGCGCCGCTCGTCGATCCGGCGAATAAGGCCGGTCGCAATCCGCGCCCCGTCTGGGCCCGACCGCACGATGCCCTGATCTTCCAGCCAGATCGCCTCCTCACTCCGCCGCCCGCCCGGCAGAAACCGGAACTGCAGGCGGTATTGCTCAGCCTCACGATCCGGGGTGATCGTTTGCATGCGACCACCGGCGTGTTCGGCAGCAATTGCGGAGTGAAAGTCAGCACCCGTCGTCATCCCGGCGATGCCGGTGAGCCCCAGCACCTCGGCAGCACCCGGGCTCCAGTGCATCGTATCGCGCGCGAGGTCCCAGACGTAGGCCGCCTCGTGCACCGCCGACATGATATCGCTGAGCTGGATCGACGTCGCGGCGCCGCATCTAGACCCGTCGTTCGCCTGCGACGAACCGGTGCTCGTCCCGCGGTCGGGTGCAGCGCGGTCATCGCATTCGTTATGTCGGGCAGCGAGATCGTCGTCGAAGGTGGTGGGATCGGGCATGGCGTCTAGGTTCGCGGCGGGCGCGCAAAGGGTCCAGCCCTCCACGCTAGGCCGCAAGCCTTAACAAGCAGGAAAGAGTCGCGCGATCGCGAAACACCGACGGGTTGGCATACGGCCGAGGCCGGCGTTCTTCGACCTGATCGCCGCCCGCCAGCGATGCCTGCCGCCCTCGCGTCAGCCGCCGAAATCGCCGCCGAAGTCGCGCCGGGCCGTCCGGATCCCGATGATCGCACCAGCGATCACGTCGATCATCGACATCATGAAGATTAGGAAAAACACCGAGGTGTTCGCTTCCCGCACCAGTAGGAACTCGACAAGAAACGCGACTAGCAACACGATCGACAATGCCTGATCTGCGAGCCCCGAGCCGCGCGTGTAGGTCGATTTGACGACCTCGATCCCGAGCATCACCAGCGAAAATGCGAGGATCAGGTCGCCCCAGCTGAACGACCACAACCCCCCGAGCGGCATCGAGATCGCAAATAGCTCCTCGCGGAAAATCGCATGTGGCGCGCTCGGATCGCCGAAGAAGAATGCCACGATGTTGTAGAGGATGAGCGACAGCACCAGCATCGGCATGGCTCGGATAGACATCGGCAAACTCCCTGGACGCCGGGGCGCACTAGCGCCCGATACAGATCGCTTGGGCGCATTCGTGCCCAAAACAGATCGAATGAGCGCATTAGCGCCCGATATAAATCGCTCCAGCGCCTGAGCGCCGGAAACGTCGAATGGGCGCGAAGTCGCCCCATACAGAATGCGCCGATGCCATATGCACCGGAGGCGGCACGCGCAGTCCCGTCCGCACGCCCCGCTAGCGCGCGATTATGACGCTTCCATGCATATTTCAAGATGAAGTGGCGTGGAGGGGCACGAGTTGCCTGCAACGAGCGAGGGTGCTTACCACACGCTCAATCCCGCAAACCGGTGTGCCCACCGCCGAGACGAGCCGCAATCTCGACGCGATACGCCGACGTCGAGGTCAGTAGCTGTCGTCCTGCTCAAGCACCTGCATGCCGCGGTATTTGCCGGTCTTCAGATCGATGTGGTGAGGGCGGCGCAGTTCACCGCTTTCTTTGTCCTCGACATAGACCGGCTGCTTGAGCGCGTCGGCAGAGCGACGGTGTCCGCGCTTGGAGCGCGTGACTTTATTACGTGGGACCGCCATGGCCCTCTCCCTTCGTGCGTACCATCGCCTGTGCGCGTCGCCCCACAGGGAAGAGCGCGAATACGGCGAGAACTGAAATGGTTGTCGGCGCCTAATCAGACGCCGTCGCGCGCTCTATACGCGCAACGTTTCTGCCAGACCACCCAAAAAGATCGCTCGCGCCCGGTATGCGGTCTACGTCGCGCAGCGCACATCGACGATGCGCGCGCGCTTGGCGAGCCGGGCAGCCAGCCGCGACGTGCGCGGCCCCGGTGCTCCCGCTGTCCGGCGTACGGGGTTTGGCAGTGCGGCTGCGAGCAGTCGGGCCTGGTATGGCGAAATACGCGATGCCGACCGTCGGAAATGAAACTGGGCCGCCGCCTCGATGCCGTAGATCCCCGGGCCCCACTCGGCGATATTGAGATACACCTCGAGGATCCGCCGCTTCGGCCAAAACGCTTCCATCACCCAGGTGAGCGGCAGCTCGATTGCCTTGCGCACATAACTCCGCCCTTCCCAGAGGAAGAGATTTTTCGTCGTCTGCATGGAGATCGTGCTTGCTCCGCGGGGTCCGCGCGCATCGGCCCGCGCGACCGCAGCATAGACTTCCCGCCAGTCCACACCCCAGTGCTGGCAGAAGCGTGCATCCTCCGACGCAACCACGGCGCGCAGCACGTGCGGCGAGATTTCTTCGAGCGGAACCCAGGTCTGCTCGACCCCACGACCGCTCATCGCGTCCGCGATCATCCAGTTCGACGATGGCGGATCGACGAAGCGGTAGATGCCGACGAGCACGACGTGGAACGCGATCACCGCCGCGAAAAGTGCACCCGCCAGCCGGACCCATCGGCGTTGCGTGAACGCACGCACCCGAGCCCGCAAGCCGTCCCGACGCCCCCCGGCCGCCTTGGTTCTTGCTGCAGACGCTGCGTCAGTGCCCGCCTCGCTGCCACCCTCGCTGCCCGTCTCGCTGCCTGCCGCGCTGTGGTTGGAATGGTTCACGCGTCACCCTCACATCTGCTACGCCGGGCCGGGATGGGAGCGACCCGGCGGGCAGCTGGCCAGGCACGGGGCGCACGGGGGACTGGCAACGGATACATCATGGACTTCGCGCGCGATCTGGCCGAGGTGGCGACGGCGGTAGAAAAGGCTCTGCAAGCGCAACTCGCGGCACGGGCCAACGCATCCGCCCCCCGCCTGCTCGCCGCGATGAAACACGCCGTGCTCAACGGCGGCAAACGCTTCCGCCCCTTTTTGCTGCTCGAGACGGCAGCGCTTTTCGACATCGATATGGCGGCGGCGATGCCTTCTGCAACCGCGGTCGAGTACATCCACTGCTATTCACTGGTGCACGACGATCTTCCGGCCATGGACGACGATGCACTGCGCCGCGGCCAGCCGACCGTGCACATTGCCTTCGACGAGGCAACTGCGATTCTAGCAGGCGATGCGCTGCAGACCATGGCGTTCGAGGTGCTCTGCGCGTGTGAAACCCCGCCTGAGCGCACGCTCGAACTGGTTTGCCTGCTTGCCGGCGCCTCCGGGCTCGACGGGATGTGCGGTGGTCAGATGTGCGATCTCGAGGCTGAGAAAGCGCCAGCGGACGCAGCCGACGTCCAACTTATTCAGTCGCTGAAGACCGGCGCACTGATCGTTGCTGCCGTCGAGATGGGGGCAGTGATCGGCGGGGCGGACGCGGCGGACCGGACGGCGCTGGTTAACTACGCGCGTAACCTCGGGCTCGGTTTTCAGATTTCAGATGACCTGCTCGACCTCACGGGAACGGCCGAGACTGTCGGCAAGGCGACCGGAAAAGATGCCGGTGCGGGCAAAGGCACCTTCGTCTCTCAACTCGGTGAGGCAGGCGCCCGCACGCGGCTCGCTGAAACGCTCGGTGCGGCCCGCGCATCGCTTAACCGGTTCGGTGCGCGCGGCCGACGGCTCGACGCGGCGCTCACCTTCATGGTCGAACGCAAATCCTGAGAACGGCCCCCGCCCTACCCCTTCCGGCCCGAGAGTCGCGCCTCTCGTCAACCCCACCGCTTTTCTACGTAGTCCTCGACGATCTGCTTGAACTCTGCCGCTATGTTCGCCCCGCGCAGTGTCATCGCCTTTTCCCCATCGATGAAGACCGGGGCCGCGGGCTGTTCACCAGTTCCGGGCAGTGAAATGCCGATATCGGCGTGCTTCGACTCCCCGGGCCCGTTCACGATGCACCCCATCACGGCAAGGTTCAGCGTCTCAGCGCCGGGAAACCGGTCTTTCCACGCGGGCATCCGGTCACGCACATGGGTCTGGATATCCTGAGCCAACTCCTGGAACACGGTGCTCGTCGTCCGGCCGCACCCGGGACAGGCAGCAACGATCGGCACAAACGCGCGCAGACCCATCGTCTGCAGCAGTTCCTGCGCGACGATCACCTCTTTCGTGCGATCGCCGCCCGGCTCCGGCGTGAGCGAGACGCGAACGGTATCGCCGATCCCTTGCTGCAGCAGGATGCCCATCGCCGCGCTCGATGCGACGATCCCCTTTGAGCCCATGCCGGCTTCGGTCAGCCCGAGATGTAGTGCATGTGGCGCGCGCTCGGCGAGCATCCCGTAGACAGAAATCAGGTCCTGCACCGCGCTCACCTTCGCCGAGAGCACGATGCGCTCGCGTGCAAGCCCGACATCTTCTGCAAGCGCCGCGTTGTCGACTGCCGAGCGGACGATCGCCTCGTGCATGATGTCGGTTGCGGACTTGGGCGCGGCTGAACGCGCGTTCTCGTCCATGAGGTGGGTCAGCAGTTCCTGGTCTAGACTGCCCCAGTTCACCCCGATCCGGACTGGTTTGTCGTACGCGATCGCCTTCTCGATGATCTTCGCGAACTGCTGGTCTTTCTTCGCCTTGAAGCCGACATTGCCGGGGTTGATCCGGTACTTCGAGAGCGCCTCGGCGCAGGCCGGATGCTCATCGAGCAACTTATGCCCGATGTAGTGAAAATCTCCGACCAGCGGCACCGAGATCCCGGCCTTGTCGAGCTGGTCACGGATATGGGGGACTGCCGCGGCAGCCTCGGCCCGATCGACCGTGATGCGCACGATCTCCGAGCCCGCGCGTGCCAAGGCGGCCACCTGGTTGACCGTCTGCCCGATGTCGGCGGTATCGGTGTTGGTCATGGACTGCACGACGATGGGCGCGCCCCCGCCAATCGTCACGTCGCCGACCTTGACGCCGACGCTGTCACGCCGCCTGGCCGCTCCGGTCATTCCGCATTCCCTCGCCATGGTGCTGATGGTGCTTACCTAGGCGACATGACGGCGTTGCAAAAGCGCTGTCTCGTCGTCGGCCGCCGCCAATGCACCGTGCACAACGCATGGGGACGGCGTTCATTGCGGCCTGCACCAGCCCTTGCACGCGCCTTCCGCGGTTGTCACATTCGCGCTGCTGACAGGTTCTGTTCAGGCTTTTTGGGTTAGATAAGCGAGCCTGAACACACCACGCGTACGATCGACAGGCTGACGACTGCCCCCGGCGGTCGCCCGGCCTTCTAGTCGTTTGGGCACCGAGACGGCAGCGCGGCAACACTGGCGACGAGACCACCCATCGTGAGCGAACAGGCATTATCCGGCCGAGCGCCGAACGGGACTTCCGAGCTCTCCGGCGCAGCGAATGACGCCGCCGCGGGCAGTCCCAGCCGTCGCGCCGATACCAAGCTCGTCAAACAGATGACGGCGCGTACGAAGGTGCGCACGGCCGTGAACGAGGCCAAGTCCAATTGGCGTCTCATGCTGCTCGCCGTGACAGGCATCGTGCTGTCGCTGGCCTCCGGCTGGACGACTTGGGACGGCATGTCCAATTTCACGTGTCCCGGCGGAAACACCGACGGCTGCGTCGCCCCGCGCATTCTCAGCTTCATGATTACCTTCGGCATTCAGGGCATCATGCTGATCGCCGCGTGGCTGATCGGTGAGACGTTCGCTGCCAACAACGCGTCGCAACGCTCTTACCGGTCCGGCTGGTTCACCGGCGGCATGGTGATCGCTTCCGCCATCATCGCGATCGGCCTTGTCGGGTTCGTGCTGCAGCCCGACCAGTTCGGCAACTACGCCCAGTACGCCACGTTCGACCCCAACACCCTGGCCTTGCTCAAGCCGGGCCTCGGCCTGATCGCTCTGGTCGGCGGCGCAGTGGTCCTCTTTCTCATCCTGTCGCGACGTGAGATCGCCGGCCCCTATCTCAGTGGCGCCATGGTCGTCCTGCGCAACATCCCGCTCTGGATCATGTTCCTGAGCTGCATGGCGACGAGCGTATTTTTCTCCTTCGATAGCCTCTTCTCGGAAATTTTTCCGCAAAAGGACCGTGAGCGCGCCGCCAGTCTTCGGGTCGAAAACCGCGTGCAGGGCGTGCTGCAGGATGTGCAGAAGCAGCTGGAGACAGCCCGTCTGCGCGAGACCCGCGCCCTATTCACCAGCCCGTCGTGGAACGCGTTCAGCACCGGCCTGACGAAGCTCGTGGAAACAGCCGAGGGCGCACCTCAAGCGGTGAAGGACCGCAAGCTGCAGCAGCTCGCGGAGCAGACCACGCAGCGTGCCGAAATCGAGGCGCGCTCCCGTGCTGCCGACGCGCGTCAAACGACGCTCGACACCGAGCGGACCCGCTTGCGCAGCCAGCTCGAAGAACTCGACACCCGCCGCGCGCCGGCCCAGGAGCAGATCCGCGCGCTCGACGACGAACTTGCGAAGAAGCGGACAGAAATCGTGACCGCGCAGACCGCGGCCGAAGGAGAACTGCGCGGCGTGCGCGGCACGGGGAACGCCGGTGCCGGCCCGGAATTTCGCCGCCTGCGTCGCGAGGTGCAGAACCTCGAACTCGATGCGACCGAGATTGAACGCCGCCTCGCAGCCGCGCGGAAACGCGTCGTCGCCATCAACGAGGAAGCGGCGACCAAGCGCGCACGCCTTGCGGAAATCGGCCGTGCGCTCATCGACGTGGAGCGGACCCGAACCGAGGCACAGCAAAGCCTGTCGATCTTCGAGCAGTCCGGCCGTAACACGCTGTCCGGCGACCTCGACGCAGCCGGCGGCATCCGGGCACTCGAAGAGGCGCGGAAGAAATTTCGCCGCGAGCCGACCGAAGCCGGCCTCGAACGCGTGCAGCAGTTGTGCACGTCACTCGATGCGACCATGCGCGAGGTCAAGGTCATCGGTGCGTCGGGCGAGGTGGTGAACTGCGATACCGGCGACGCCGCTGTCCGCGCGAACGGCATATTCCGCATCCGTGACGCCGAGCAGCGGTTTCGCGCAGCGTGTACGCAGGGAGAAAAACTCCCCCGCGGCGATGCGACGGCGACGCTGAACTTCGGCTCCGTCTGCATCCAGAACTCCGGCCTCGCCGGCGAGGAAACCGAGAGCTTCCGCAGCGAACTCAATCGCATCGGGCTCAATCGGGACGATCAGGCCCACCGCTTCGTCGTCTCGTGGAACGCCTTCAACGATGGCAACGCACTCGCATACCTGGCGCTCGGGATCGCGCTGGCGATCGATGGGCTCGTCTTCATGTCGGGCCTCTTCGGCGCCAACGTCGTGCGCTCCCCGCTCTCGTTCCTTCGCGAGGAGGAAATCGAGCGCAAGATCGACAACGCGCTGGGGGACAGCAAGCTCGCGGCGATCGGCGCGGTCATCAGGTCGATCCGCAGTTACGACGGGCCGATCGTCGGCAGCTTCCTCCATCAGATCAGCCGACGTGCTGTCGAAGAGGATGAGGACGTGATGCGCATGGTGGCCGCCGGCCAGGACATGGGCGTGGTGCGCTACGAAGAGACGCCGCGCGAGCGCGCGGACGGTGTCGTCGAGACCGACCGCCGGTTCGCCCTCCACGCGGATTTCAATCAACAGCTCCAGGCCGCTTACGCGCGGCATCAGTCCCGGTACGTCGAGGCGAACAGCCACGACCCGAAGCGGAGCCCGGAGGAAATTCGCAAGATCACCCGGCCACAGCTTATCAATGCCCTGCGCCCGCACGTGTTCGACAATGCGCAGGACTTCCTGAAGCAGATCGAACCGGATAGCGCGCGCGTCGGGTTCATGGGGGTCGTGAGCCGACCGGAGCCGCCCTCGCCGTTTGCGTTCTGGTCGAAAACCGCCCGAGACGTGGACCATCGTCGCCGCGTACTTGCGGTTGGAACCGCGGAAAAACTGGTCGAGTCCAATGCGCGGCGCGATCTGTATTATATCCGCCCGCTGCTGTTCAGCATGGTCAACGAGATCTTCGCCGAAGCGGCAGAGGGAAAATATCCTGAGCCGGCGCCGAGGAGCGAGGCATCGCCCGCGTCGGTCGCAACCACGACGCCTGCTCATGCAGCCGCACCGCGTGCAACGGCCGGCGCTGCCGCACCCCGCCAGGCGAACTCGTCTTACGAAAACACATCCCAATCGCGTCCGGCCCCGGCGTCTGAGCAGTCGGTTGCCTCAGCTGCGGCGGTCGCTCCGAACGTGGCCTCGTCAGCCGCAACGCCTCGGCAGGCCGACCAGTACGCGGCCCCCGATTACGCCGCCGAGCGTGATCGCGCACGCGTGCCGATCGAGCAGCAGGCAGCCGAGAGCAGCGATCTGGAACGCGCCCGCACCGCATTTTTCTCCGCGCTGGCTTACGACGAGCCTGCGCGGCGCTCGACCCTACGTGACGTGAACACGGCGTCCACGATCCTCAACCGCTTCCGCGACCTCGGTGCAGGCGCACCGGCCCGGCTCGTCGATGCCGTGGAGACCTGGTGGGGCGCCAATCAGCAGAATTTGCGCGCGGCGATTGATGAGCCGCTGCGCGACAAGCCGCTCGTGCAACAAGAACTGGAAAAGCTCGCGATTTCAGCGGCTGCCCGCGAGACCGCCGGCAAGTGGAAGATGCTCGCGACCCGGCTTACAAAAAAGATCGAGGCGGCTGGGAACGTGACGACACAGGACGGCACGCGGGCAGCCTCCGCGCCGCTCGCCGCGAGCGATACGCTCGACACGATCCTCGCCGACCTCGAGGAACTTCACCACCACGACCGCTTCGATGAGCGGCTGGTAGAGCTGTTTAAGTCCGCTCAGCTTGCAGAGCGGATCCTGCCGCGCATGGACGGCGAGCAGTCACAAGCTGCCGAGTAGCAAGGCTGCTAGAGGCCCTTTTCCTCCGCAAGTATCCACCTGCGGGCGCAGCAAAGCCCACGCAGCCGGCTTACGCCGGACGCTACAGCGTGCTGGTTACTTCTCGGAGGTCCGCGGCGGGCGCGGCGGCAGCTCACCTTGCGCGACAATCGCGCGGTCTGGCGGCGCGGAATAATCGTCTTCACCCAACGGGCGCTGCGGCGCGGGCCGTGAGCCCTGATGGCCATTGCCCGCAACGCCGCCGTCTTGCACATCTCCTAGGCCGCCGTGAATCCCATTCACGCCCGCCGCTGTGTGTGCGTCATGCGTCGGCTCACCGGCCTGCCCGTCGGCTCCACCGTGATGCGCCCAGGTTGGCTCGCCGGGACGTGGTGCATGACGACCAGGGCGAACGGTCGACGCTCGGCCCGCATCTGAAAAGTCGGCCGGATGCCCGACGCCCGGCGCGGGTGGCGCCAACGAAGTCGGCGCCGCGGTTGGCGAGACATACCCGCCGGCACGATCGCTTCCATGAGCCCCGTCAGTCTGCGGCGGAGATTGACGCGTCGCGTTGTAGCTGTCGCTGCTGCGCGCGCCCGACCCTCTAACTGGATCGAGATAAGCGGGCTCTGCTGCGCTATTCGCATAGCCACCGGCATGAGCGCCCTGCGCCGCAGTATTTTCTCCGTCGGCAACGAGTGGCTCCAGACCTATCGGTGCGCCGAGATCGACAGCCGGGCCGTCGACTTCCTGTTCGGCGACGGTCGCGCCCTGAATGATCGGGCTATCAATGATCGCCATCGGCTCCGCCGCTTGCTCGTGCGCACTGCTGGCTGCAGCGTCGCGCCCGGTCGCCGTTCCGCTCGGTACGGAGGCAGGCGCAGGCGTCGGGCGAACTGGTCCACCGATAACGGCGGTCTGGCGCTCCAGCTCCGCTTGCTGAATACGCTCCAGCATTTCGTTGACGACGTTGAGGATGCTCTGGCCGGCGTCACCAGGATATTTCGCAATGTACGTGCGCATCGTCGGTTCGTAGTCGGCCGCGCGCTGCAGGTAGGCCCGGCGCGGAACAACGGAAGAAAAACACCGGTTATCCGGATCGCTGGCGAGATGTTGGTGCCAGTGATTTTCCGCCTGGATGCGACCGTCCTTCAGATTAATCACCGTGCCGATCAGCTCGGCGAAACCGTGGGCGTCGCTTTCGTTGCGAAATCGCTTGAGGATGTCGAGACCGCGCACGGAGAGATAATCCGGTTTCACCGGCGGCATGAAGTAGTCGCTCTCGCGAAGCCACGTCTCCGTCAGAACGCTGAGGCCGGGCGGGCAGTCGATCAGCACCACGTCGAAGTAGCGTTTGGCGTCTGCGAGAAATCCGCGGACGAGGGTACGCAGCTCGGTATGCTTGTGCTCGCCTGAGACCATCCGCTCGAACAGCGAGAGCTGCATATGGCTCGGCATGAGGTATACGCTGCGCGCTTCCTCGACGTCCGAGACGCCGGTCGCGACATGCGGCTTCCAGTCGACCGGTTCATCGTTCAGCAGCGATCGGGAGAGAAAATCGACGAGCGTGAGCTTGTTCCGCTCCATCTGCTCCCAGCGTGCCATTTCCATCAGCATGATACTCATGCTGGTCTGGCTGTCGGAATCGATGACGAGCACGTTGCGACCGTGATGCGCCGACAGCGTTTCGGCCATGGCCATGACCAGCGTCGATTTCCCGACACCGCCCTTGGTGTTCATGACCGCGATTGAACGTCCCATGCCCTCGTCCCCGCAAGTTCGGCGGCGTCGCAAGTTCGGCAGCTTCGCGATGTGGCCCGCGAAACGCCAGTGCCTGCTCGCCAGACCAGCGCGGATATCGGTTTCCCGTATCCTCGCTTTGCCGCGCCCCCGCGCCCGGCTCATACCCGCCGGAAGAATACCGCCGAGCCACCACCCGCCCCGTGCTTATCGGCTTTTCGTATGCGCGGCTATCCGTGGTTTTTGTGTGGTCCCCAGCTCGCGCACCGCCGCCGGCAGTCGATCGCAAAGCCGAGGTGCAGGCGGATGGCGGCGGCTCTGTCTGATCGACTCAGCATCCAGCGGGGCAAGGAAATCGCCCAGGTTATCCACAGGTTTCGCGTATATCGTGCAATTTCACGTCAAATATGCACTAATGCAGTGAGTGGGGTTTGGTGTTCGAGTTCGGGGTATGCGGCATGTCTCGTCCGGTTGCGATGGCAGTTTTGGTTTCGTTTGGTGCGCCCTCGATAGGTGCCGGTTTATATGTGGTTCTCACCTTTCTCGGGTGAGGGCGGTTCGCAGGATTGGTCTGATCCGCGAGGGGTAGCTGACCGTCCGGGTGACAGGCGCGCGAGCTGATACGCGCGCAGTGCCGGCTGGCATGCCGCTGCATGTGTGTTCTTCGCGCGATCTTCTCAACCGAGCCACCGCTGGACTTGCCACCCGGTAAGTGACACCTCCGTTGCATGCAGCGCTCCACCGCCCTTGACGATTGCTTTCTCCATGACCGAGACCGCTTGTCCCACGACGACGCGGTCCAGCTGATCTGCGAACGCGTGCCGGCCATCGAGGAACACACCTCGATAGCAACGAGCGAGGCCTTCGCCCGAGTTCTGGCGGAAGACATCCTGGCCACTGCGCCCGTCCCTGGGCACCGAAACGCCGCCGTCGACGGCTACGCATTCCGACACGCCGATCTGGCCGCCGACGCACCCACCGCCATGACGGTCAGCGCGCGCATCGCAGCGGGCGGCGGCGCCGAGATGACTTTCGCGCCCGCCGAGGCCGCCCGCATTTTCACCGGCGCGCCGGTTCCCGACGACCTCGATACCGTCGGCATGCAAGAGGACGTGGAAGTTCGTGAAGCCGCGGCGCTGCCGGCGGGAGAGCAACCGTCGAGCACGGTGGTCATTCCGCCAGGCATCAAGCCGGGCGCGAACGTCCGCGCCGCCGGAGAAGATCTCGCTGCAGGCGATACCGTCCTCGCCAGCGGTCACCGTCTGCGCGCGCCGGACCTCGCCGCCATCGCGTCGCTCGGACGCGCCGACGTTCTGTGCGTGGCCCGCCCACGTGTCGGGGTGTTCTCAACCGGTGATGAAGTCGTCCGGCCGGGCAGTCCTTTGCGCTTTGGCCAGGTCTACGACGCGAACGCCGCTATGCTGCCCGACCTCATCAACGCAGCTGGCGGCGAAGCGCATGACCTCGGTATCCTCCCGGACACCCGCGACGCGGTTCGCACCGCACTTCGCGACGCCTCGACCCGGTTCGACCTGATTATCACATCGGGCGGCGCAAGCCGCGGCGAAGAAGATCACGTCGTCCACGTGCTCGACGAAATTGGCCGTCGCCATCTTTGGCAGATCGCGGTCAAACCGGGCCGCCCGCTGACATTCGGGCAGATCGGACGCACGTTGTTCATGGGCCTCCCCGGCAACCCGGTGGCCGTGTTCGTCTGCTTCGCGATGTACGGCAGACCTCTCCTCGCCCGGCTTGGCGGTGAACGTTGGCGCCCGCCCGTCCGGTTTCGCGTGCCGGCCGCTTTCGAGATAGCTCGCAAAAAGCCGGACCGTCGTGAGTTTCTCCGCGGCTGGCTCGAAGATCATGAGGACGGGCCGCAGGCGCAGAAATTCCCACGCGATGGCTCGGGCCTAATCTCATCGCTGCGCATGGCAACGGGGTTCATCGAACTTGGTGAAAACGTGACATCGGTTGCTCGCGGCGAGCCGGTGAGCTTCATCCCATTTGACGCGCTCGGCGTCCCAGGCGCCTCAGGCGCGGTCTGACAAACGCGGCCTTCGAGGCTGGTCGGCCGCCTCGACGACGCGCAAAGCATCAGGGCCGCAATGCTTCGCGTTCCCGCCGTAATCCCGGGACACTCGCGCCACAAATCTTGCCTACCGCGTGTGCCCGACGGGCTGCTTGCGCTGCAGTTGCCCGTGACCGGTTGGGCGACACGGTACTGTGACGATGTTGACGAGCTTCAGATGGCTGGTGGTTGCGCTCGAGGAGATGTGCGCGCTGCCCTTCCGCCTGCTGCGCTTCATCACCCAGGCAATCGTCTTCAACCCGAAGCTGGGCCCCGCCCGGCACCTCGCCACGATCGCGATCCTTTACGTCACCGCGGCCGTGCTGCTGGTCTATGTCCTCGCACCGCTGCGGGGCCTCTACGGCGCATACTTTGACGGACCAAAAATCCACTACGATAGCCAGCGCTGGCTCGCGACCGCCATCTACGACCGCCGTGAGCGGTTCGTCGGCACCTTCGATGCCCGTCTCGACAGCAAGCAGGACGTGAATTACACGGGCGTCCCGATCGAGGTCGCCGGCACGGACTACGTCGCCAATCCGGACCATAAATCGATCCCGGTCCGCCGCACGCCGGACCATTTCTGGCGGTGTCTCGTCTATCACGAGGACCGCTATCTCGGGACGGTCTGGAACCCTTTCGGCATCGACCTCTGGGGCGTGCTGAAAATTCCCGTATCGACGCTCCAGCGTTCGCTGCGCGGCGGTGGCGTGCGTTTCGGGGTCGGCGGCTCAACGCTCTCGATGCAGCTCGCGCGCATCGTCTACAAAACACCGCCACGTCGCGGCGAAAGCTCGCTCGAAAAGATCAGGCGCAAGCTGCGCGAATGGTGGCTGGCACCGGTGATCTACCGCGTCCTGACAGCGGACGGGACCGACGAGCCCTTCCGCCAGTGGACCGCAAACCACCTGTGGCTCGCTCAGCGCACCGGCGGCAGTGACCTCCACGGCGTTGAGCTGACGGCACGCGTCGTGTTCGGCAAACGAGCCGATCAGCTGTCTGTTGCGGAGCAATATGTGCTCGCTTCCGCGGTCAACAAACCCATTATTCTCCTCAATGGCCGCAAGCGGTTGAACGAGGTGCGCATCGAGCGCTGGCGCTACATCGTGGAAGTGCGGGCGCGACGGTGCGCTACGGAGCTTGTGCCGGACGTCGAGAAGCAGAAGGCGATCCTTTTCGAGCTGACGAGCATCGCCGGTGGCCCGCCCGACCCGCAGATCGCGCCGCAGATCGATGCAGCCGTCCAGGACGCGGCGCCGGGCTTCGTCCGTCAGGCCCGCGCGAACCCGGCATTGCGTGCAAACGTTCTCATCCCCGCTGCCCGGTACGGCGCGCGCGAGGAGATGAAGCAGGACTATGGGTTCGAGTGGCGCAACTATGTGCGCGGCGTCCGCCTGACGCTCGATGCCGCCCGCAATCGCGGCTTCCGTGAACGGGTGAAGGATCGCCTTGCCGAGGTGCAGAAAAAGCATGGCGCCCGCATCGCCTCGGACTACACGCTCGATCTGCGCAACCTGCAGGCGCCGGATGCACCCGTCCGCCGGGTGCCGGACGTGATTGTTGCGGCCGCGGATGAAAAAGGCCGCCTCGTGCGATATTTTGAATCGAAGGATACCGCGGCCTACTTCGGCTCAGCGTATGCCCGCGACCCGGAAACCGGCCAATACAGGGCCGAACGAGAGACCCGCGCGATCGCATCGATCGGCAAGATGATCGGCGCTGTCGCGATCGCGAACGAGACAGCGGACAACCTGGCGACCGGCTACCTGGATACCGGCGCTCCGGCCCGCGGCCTCGAAAGCTGCAAGCGTGATGGAACGTTGCGGCGCAGCCGACGCGCGGAAGTCGTGTTTGCCTGCTCACTGAGCGCACCGCTCGAGACGCGCCTCGCCCGGGTTGGCCAACGCCCGATCCGCCGCCTGATCGACGGCTTCGGCTTCAACATGCCGCCGGCGCCGGACCCGAGCCTCGCCACACCGCCGTCAACGGCAGCCGCCCGCGGGTTCGTGACCGGCAGCCCTCAGCGCGTGCATCAGATGGCCGGTGCCATACTCGCGGCAGTCACTGGCGGCGCGTCCTCCCCGCTTGCGCCCCCGACGTTGATCGATCGCCTGGAAGAGGCCGCCGCACCACTCGACGAGACAGCCGGCGATGCACTGACACCCGAAGGGATCGTCCCGAACCGTCTGGTTCGCCCTGGCGCCCGGCGTCGGCTGCGCGAATTTCTCTCCGCACCGCTCTGCTATCAGTTCCGCGGCAAACGGATCGGGACACTGAAGAGCCTCGGCAAATGGTGTGCGAAACGCCGCCGTGACATCCGAGTTCATTTCGCCAAGACCGGGACGCAGGTCACCGAGGACCGTGACGCGACAGTCGACACCTGGGTTGCAGGCGGCGTGCAGTTCGCGAACGGCCGGTCTTATTCGTACGTCGTGGTGGTCGGCACGGGCAACAACAGCGAGCCGTGGGCGCGTCGCCTCCATGCGGCTCAACTCGCCGCGCCGCTGGCCGATGTACTGCTCGCCGATCTTGCAGGGGAAGAACGCGCGCGCCCGCGGATCGCCCGTGAGGCAAGCGTCGCGGTGACCTCCAGCGGGCAGTGAGGTCGACCGACTGGGCGCATTCGCCGATGAACGAGCGGTGCGCGCCATGGTGGAGCGCCGGCAACGCCACGTTACGAGCC
>JBCBJG010000012.1:0-22846 GCA_038523655.1 Pseudomonadota bacterium
ATAGCGCACACCTGCACGCCGCTTCAGGGCCAGGCCGGCAAACGCACGAACCGCCGCCCTGTGCAACGGTTGAAACCACGAAGGACGATGCCCCGGTGAACTGGATCAACAATGTCGTCCGCCCGAAAATTTCGGGTATTTGGCGCAAGACGGAGACGCCCGACGATCTGTGGATCAAGTGTCCGCAATCGGGTCAAATGGTCTTCTACAAGGACTTGGAAGCCAACCGGTTCGTGGTCCCCGGCTCCGATTATCACATGCGCATGTCTGCGCAGCGCCGGCTGGAAGACCTGTTCGATGACAGCGCGTTCGAAAAAGTCGATGTCGAGGAAGTCCCGCTCGACCCGCTGAAGTTCCGTGACGAGAAGCGCTACACGGATCGCCTGAAGACGGCACGCGAACAAACCTCGCTGGATGATGCGGTGCTGGTCGGTGAAGGAACACTCGACAGCCTGCGCGTGGTCGCCGCCGTCCAGGACTTCAAGTTCATGGGCGGCTCACTCGGCATGGCGGCGGGCGAGGCTGTGGTTACCGGCATGCAGCGGGCAGTCGACGCCAACGCACCCTTCATCATGTTTGCCGCCTCTGGCGGTGCTCGGGTGCAGGAGGGGATTCTCTCCCTCATGCAGATGCCGCGCACCACCGTCGCCGTTCAGCGATTGCGCGACGCCGGCCTGCCATACATCGTGGTACTCACCCATCCGACGACCGGCGGGGTCACAGCATCCTACGCGATGCTCGGCGACGTCCACATCGCGGAACCGGGCGCGCTCATTGGTTTCGCCGGCCCGCGGGTGATTGAACAAACGATCCGTGAGCAACTTCCCGAAGGTTTCCAGCGCGCGGAGTCTCTCCTCGAACACGGCATGGTCGACATGGTCGTCCATCGGCACGACATGCGCGACACGCTCTCCCGCGTCTGCCACCTGTTGCGCCGGCAGGAACGCGTTGCGGAGGAAAAAGCTGATGCCCAGGTCCCCGCGCTCGTCACCAGCGACGCCTCTGAGCCGGATGCATCACTCAACGGCGCGCACCCGCCGGCCGATATTGATATGACGACGCCGGACGACACCGCCGACGAGCTCTATGACGCCGACAAGACGATCACCCTCGATGCCGAGGACATTTCCGACACCCCCGCCGGAAAGACGACCTGATGGGCGCAGCCCATCGGTTCCGGGCGAACGCGGGTTACGGACCGGGCGATGCCGGCGCCGCTCACGGACCGCGCTGCCACCATGTCTGACGCATTCACGCTCCGTGCACAGATCGCGGATCGCGCGAGCGCAAGTGATCGCCCGGCCATCGATCTCGACCTCGACGCGATGCAAGCTCTGCTCGCCGCGCTCGACAACCCGCATGAGCGCCTGCCAGCCGTCGTCCACGTGGCGGGCACGAACGGCAAGGGCTCGGTCATCGCGCTCCTTGCCGCCATCCTTGCCGCCGCGGGAAAACGGATCGTTGCCTACACCTCGCCCTGGACCGCGCATCCGCGGGAAAGCCTCTGGCAGCTAGAGGAGGAAAATCTAGCACCCGCCACCACGGCCGGGCCGCGCCTGCTCGATGAACAGAGCTACGATAACCTTCTTGCGCGCGTCGCCGATGCGTCGCGTGCAGATGCATCGCTCCCCCCGACGGCCTTCGAGGCTGAAACCGCAGCGGCCTTTCTCTACGCCGCAGAGAGCGGTGCAGACATTTTCCTCCTCGAGACCGGGATGGGCGGGCGGCTCGATGCCACCAACGTCGTGGATACCCCGCTTCTCACGATCATCACCCCCGTCGCCCTTGATCATCAGCACTTCCTCGGCACGAGCCGGGAAGCGATTGCGAGCGAGAAAGCCGGGATCATCAAGCCTGGCATGCCCGTGATTATAGCTCCGCAAGAGCCGGATGCCTTCGCCCCACTCGAGCAGGCGGCCCGACATGCAAACGCGCCGATGATTGCCGCCGGCCGCGATTGGGATGCGTTCGAACAACACGGTCGGCTGATCTTCCAGAGCGGCGATACCTTGCGCGATCTCGTATTGCCCGCCCTCGACGGTCGCCACCAGATCGCAAACGCAGGCACAGCGATCGCCGCCGCGGACCGAGCACTCCGTGAACTGGACAGCCGAACGATCGACGATGCGACCCTCGAACGCGGCTTGGCCGCCGTCCGCTGGCCCTGCCGCTTGGAACGCCTCAGCACCCTCGAACGCGGGTTGTGCGTCCCCGAAACCTTCGAGATCTGGGTCGACGGCGGGCATAACGCGGCCGCGGCCGAGGCGTTGGCGCACGCGCTTGCCGATATGGACGACGCCGCGGCGAAGCCGATCTACCTGATTGTCGGAATGCTCCAAAGCAAGGACGCAGACATTTTCCTCCGCCCCTTCCGCGGGCTCGTGCGAACCGTCGCAGCCGTGTCAGTTGGCAAGGCGGCGCACCTGACGGCACCGCCGATGCGGCGCAGCGAAATTGTCGGCGCCGCAGAAGCCATCGGCATCGAAGCGCACGCGATGTCTGGGATCGAGGGCGCGGTCCGCTGGATCGTTGATCAGGGAGAATCGGAGGGGCGTATCGTGATCTGCGGATCGCTGCATCTCGCGACCGCGATCAATGCCATCCCGCTGGACGACAGTGAAAAGCCCGGCACTTCGGCCGGGCTCTAAGGTCTCAACAGTGGGCATCAAACGGCGCGACGCCCTCGTCGTCAGCAGGTCCGCAAGCCGTACTACCGGGCCAACACATCACGCGATCTAGGTATTTTCGTCGATCCAGCTTTCCAGCCGGCCGCGTGGCAGCGCGCCATTTTGCTGTGAAACGACTTCGCCGTTCTTGAACACGAGCAGCGTCGGAAGACCGCGAATATTGTACTGCGTCGTCATGTTCGGGTTTTCGTCGACGTTCAGTTTTGCGATTTTGACCTTGCCGTCATATTTCGTCGCAAGGTCCTCAAGGTCCGGGCCCATCGCTTTGCACGGGCCGCACCATTCCGCCCAGAAATCCACGACCACGGGCTCGTCTGCCTGCAGCACATCGGCTTCGAAACTGCTGTCTGTCACGGTCGATGTCGACATCGCCGGCTCCTTATCAGGTGTCATCGAGGCAGCTGGGCCTAACGCCTAGCCACCATCGCTCATGACCGAGACGTATGCGCTTCGCGAAGCGCCTTCAAGCGCCTGGGCAGCGCGAAAGAGCGTTGGTTCCACAGCATCGAGCTGCGCATCCGGCACGGTCATCATCCGCGCGCCATCCGTCCACAACAGTGAGGCCGAGATCGAGCGATCCGGATACACCTGCCGGAGCGCGAGCCGATAGGCAGTAAGCTGAACAAGGTACGGCTCGATCACGTCATCCTCCCGCAACGGCGGCGGGCGGTTTGTCTTGTAGTCGACGAAGTGCACGTGCGTATCCGTCACCACCACGCGGTCGATCGTGCCATTGACCCTGACCGCAACGCCGCCCGGTAGCGGGGAAGGTATATCGGCGGCAATGGCTACCTCCGCCCGCGAGCCAGGCCCGAACAGCGCTGAATATTCCTCCGCCTGCACGATCGCGAGCGCTTCATCGACCACACTGGTACGCAAATGCTCCGGCAACTGAGCACCCTGCCGGTTGACGTACGTCCTCGCGGCATCGGCCTGCCGCGCCGCCGGTATATCGGGCAGATGCTCAAGTAATGCATGGGTCAGAACACCCCGCTGGAAGCGCCTCTCCTCGGGTGCCACAAGCGGCGACCGCACTGGCGGCAGGTCGATGCCCCCCTTCTCCGCGTCCGCTTGCACGCCGACCGTCTCTTCCTCGGACGGCATGATCCGCGATGGTCGCAGCGGAATGCTGGTTACGCGTTCATCCGGCACCGGCCTGTCGATCCATCCGGGCAGCCCGTCGCAAGACGCGTCCACATCGGGCGTCGTATCAAACGGCTGCGTCGAAGCGAGCCCCGCCTGCGAGAACGAACCTTTAGTTCGCCGCACATCTGATCCAGAGAAATCCTCCGCGGTGATCAGGTCGCCCTCGAGCCCCGCCTCGATCAGATGATACCAGCAATCCTTCGGCGGAGAATTTTTTCCTCGATAACCGGCGATGTACAAGCGGTCGCGCGCGCGGGTCATCGCAACATACAGCAATCGGCGGTACTCCCCGGCATCGAGAGCGGCATCCCGTGTCTTCGCTTCTTCGACCGCAGAGACCTTCGCAAAGGTACCGACAGCCCATGCAAACGGCCGTGCCTCTTCAAGAACGTCTGAAGTTTTCCCGCTCCGCGTCGCCTGCGCATCGGGTGACTTCGGCGCCACGTCGAGATCGATGACGCGCGGCCCGATGCCGGCTGAAGGCGTGCGGCACGTGTCGGGCAGGAACACGATCGGCGCCTCCAACCCCTTCGCCCCGTGAACCGTCATGATGCGAACCTCATCGGCCACATCGTCCATATCGCGCTTGATCTCCACATTCGCGCTGCGCAAGGCCGTCAAAAACCCGCGCAACGAGGAAGGTGCATCCCGATCGAATTGGAGCGCGCGCGCAAGGAACTCATCGAGCGCATCGCCCGCTTCGGGACCGAGTCGCGCCAGCACATCCGCGCGGATCCGATCTTCTCCTAACACAGTAGAAAAAAATTCGAACGGCGGAGAGAAATCCGCTCGTCCACGCCAGCGAAGCAACCGTTCTGCGGCGACCGCATACCGTGGCGCGTCATCGCGCGCGGCAAGAAGAGACGCCCACAAGGTCTTCTCCTTGCGATCAACGAGCGTGAGCAGGTCATCGTCGTCGAGCCCGATCAACGGAGACTTCATCACACATGCGAGCGTGAGATCGTCCTCCGGCAGAAGGACGAAATCACCGAGCGCCATCAGGTCCATGACGGCAAGCTGCTCGGTAAGCCGGATCCGGTCGGCGCCCGCGACCGGTACGCCGGCTGCCTTCAGCGCGCGAATAAGCGCTGGAACGACGACGCTGCGCCGCTGGACAAGCACGAGAATGTCACCCGGCGTGATCGCCGGCCCACCCGGGCGGATGAGGGCACCGGTGTCGAGCCAATGCCGCACCGTGCGTGCAATCCGCTGCGCAACGCGGTCGACCGGCGCAGTCGACGCGCGATGCTCGAACGGTCGCCAGGCCGCCGGCGGCTCCGCATCGTCCGGCTCTTCCAACGGCCAGAGTTCGACCAGCCCTTCCTCTTTCGCCCGGAAAGCTTCGTGCCGCACCGGATCGCCTAGCGAGCCGAGCCCTTCGCGGGCTACGCCCTCCGCAAAGGTCCTGTCGACCGCCTCGAGCACGGGTGCGACCGTGCGGAAAGAAAGAGTCAACGGAACCTGGTTGAGCGTCTGCCCGGCAGCCGCTGCTTTTGCGGCAAACTGGCCACCCATTCGCGCGAACATCTCCGGCCGCGCACCTTGGAAACCATAGATCGATTGTTTTTCATCCCCGACGGCGAACAACGTTCGCACGCACTCGTGCATTCCGGTTCCGGAAAAGAATTCCTGCGCAAGCTGCGCCACGATCTGCCATTGCAGCGGGCTCGTGTCCTGCGCTTCGTCGACCAGAATATGCGCGAGACCGTTATCGAGCTTGTAGAGCACCCATTGCGCATCGCTTGATACGCGCAGCAGCGCCGCCGACTTCAGGATCAGATCATCGTAGTCGAGCACCGCGCGCTGCGCCTTGACGATTGCGTAACGCTCGAAAATCGCATCCGCGAGCCGCACGATTGCCGAGCTCGCGCGCGCGATATCGAATGCCGCTTCCGCCTCGACCAGCGCCGCCAACCGGTCGCGCGCATCTTCGAGCATGTCCGTGACACCCGGATGCGCCTCGCGCTGCGCCTTGACGAGAATGCTACTCAGCGGGGTGCCCGACTGCGTGAGAAAGGCTCCGCGGAATATAGCGGCACGCTGCGACGCGTCGTGGATCGCTGCCAGTCCGGCAAGCAAGTCGGCGCGTTCCTTGTCTTTTTTCCCTCCCCCGCGCAGTACATCGATGGCTGACGCGATCTCCTGGTCGCTGAGCAGATGTGCCTGGGCCGCCGCGAAGGTCTCCGGCGTGTCGTCGAGGGAAGCACCGAGATGGCGAAACAGATCGGCCTCGTAAGCCGCGAACGCAGCTTCGTCCGTGAGCCCAACGTCCGCGCCTGCCTCCCCGGCACTGCCTGCCTCCCCGGCACCACCTTGACCACGGATCAACGCGGTGAGCGCCACCCGCCGGGTCAGCACCGCTGCCAGCAATGCATCGAATTGCGTCTCACCAGCATAGGCAATCGCGCGCTGCAACGCCTCTGTGAGCAACGGATCGCCCCCTCGTGCAGCAGCATCGAGCACCTGGTCGGTACACTGTGCCATCAGCAGACGCTGCGCCTGCTCATCGAGGATGGAAAACTCCGGGGCGACCCCGGCCTCCAGCGGAAATCGCTGCAAAAGCCGCTCGCAGAAACTATGGATCGTCTGGACCTTGAGGCCACCCGGCGTCTCGATCGCCTGCGCGAACAGGACCGCCGCACGCCGCACCAACGCGGCATCGACGCGACGTTCCACGAGGCTTTCGAGTTCGCTAGCCAATGCCTCCGGTGGCGTGATCGACCAGGTCGCAAGCCGGTCGAATACCCGCCGCGACATCTCAGCGGCAGCAGCGTTCGTGTAAGTCAGACACAGGATCTGGTCTGGCGGACACCCATCGAGCAGGAGGCGTAGCACCCTCTGCGTGAGCACATAGGTCTTGCCAGTCCCGGCGTTCGCGCTGACCCAGGCGGACGCATCCGGCGCGGCCGCACGCCCCTGGTTCGCTGTCGTGCGCGCAACAAGCGCGTCGTGTTCCAGCACCTCAGCGTCCCCCATCGCCGCCTCCATTTTCCTCCGTCGAGGACCATTCGGCGACCCGGGCGAGGTGCGCGTAATCATCGTATCGGTAAGCACCGGTGAACTGCGGACGCCGCAGCGCGCGATACGGCATTGCCGGATCATCGTACTGGATGACGAGATCACGCAGCGCTGCGAGCGCCGAAGTCCCGACCTCACTGGCATCAGCCGTTACGCCCTCACCGGCGACCTGCGTGTGCTTTCCCGCAGGCGTCCCGCCCGTTGCGGAAACGTATGCCAACGCGGAGACCGGCACCCCCGCCAGCCCCTCGAAACCACCTCCATCCAGGATTGCCGCCTCCAGCGGAAGCTGCGGGCTCATACCACCGATGACTTGTGACGCAGTTGGCGCCGCACCGGTCTTGTAGTCATAGATCCGCGCGCGCCCCGCCGCCTCAAGGTCGATCCGATCCGCCCGCGCTGTGACCGTAAATTCTCCCCCCGGCGTCGCGATCGCGCGTGCACCGTCGACCTCGGTAAAAATCCGGGCGATCCCCACTCTTCGGCGTACTTCGGTCTCTGCGAACCATTCAGCGAAACGGCGCAAGCGCGGCTCCCAGAACGCCGCCACCCGAGGATGCACCACATAAGCATCCAGCATCTCATGCGCGATCGCCATGAGCGCATCCGCCGTCGCGGGCGGCAGGGCCTCCGGGTGTTGCACCGTGAAACGATGCAGCGCGTGATGAATTATTCTCCCGCGCACCGATGCGTCGGGAAGTGCATCCAGCGGATCGAGCGGGGTCAGCCGCAGGATCGAACGGGCAAAGACGCTGTAGGGGTTTGCGAGCCACGCCTCGATCCGCGTCACGGAGAGCTTGCGCGGTCGGCGTGCAACGGGCGGTGACGGGGCTGGTGCCGGACGAGGCGCATGCGCCGGCACCTCACGAAACGCCCGCGCCCATCGAAGCGCAGGCGCACGCGTCGTTGCCTTGCCGAAGACGTCCTGCGCACCGCTTTGCGGATACGCGGCAGCGAGTCCGCCGAGCACCGCCTCCAACCGCATAAGCCACCGTGACGGCACCGTCGGCACACCGTCGACCCGCGCCGATCGCGTAAGCACCACCGATAGGCCACTCGCGAGCTGCACGAAATCATGCGCCGCCTGCCCGATCCGCACCTCCGGAGCCGGCAACCCGACCTCGGCCCGCATCGGACGGTTGACCCAAGGGTCCGGGTCCGCCGGTTTAGGCCATGTGCCTTCGTTCAAGCCGGCGAGGACCACGGTATCGGCATGCTGAAGCCGCGCCTCCAGCACGCCGTAGATCGCAATACGCGGATGCCCAGGGCGCCGCGGTCGCACCACCTCGCCCGCAAAGAGTGCCCGGAAGACGGATGAATAATCGCCCGCAACGAGCGGCACATCGGCGCTGTCGTCCCCCAAGACCTCGCTGAGAAGCGTGCAAGCGGCCTCACCGGCGTCACCCTGCCAGAGGTTGCTGCTGTCACCCGCAGCATCCCGCGCAAACGCTTCCGCGACTTCGACATGCGCCCGAACATGCGCGCGCAGCGGCATTTCCTCTCCCGAGGTATCGATGTCCATCATCGGCGCGACCGCCGCCTCAATCTGCACGAGCAGATCGTCGGCCGCTGCACGCGCCTCGCTCGAAAGCCGCTCGATCACCGGATGAACGAACGTCGTGTCCCCGACAGGTGAGACCGAGGCGCGCGTCAACGCTGCCCGCATCGCAGCGAGCCCGGCACCGAGGTACGTCTGGCGAAACGCGAGGAGTTCGAGCGCACGCGCCGCCTCCCGGACAACCCCGCGATCCAGACCGAGCCGGGTCAACGGATGTTGCAGCAGCGCCATCGTTGCGGATGGAGCGAACTGACTGTCGATGCAGGCGACGATCAGGTCGAGAAACGTGCCGGGCACGGTCTGGCCGAGCGGCCGACCGGCTGTGTCATCGACGAAGATGCCCCAACGTTCTAAGCGCTGGCGGACCCGCCGGGCAATCGCACGATCCGGCGTGACAAGCACCGCCGTAGCTTCGGGCGTCTCGATCGCCTCACGCAGAATAAGCGCGGCAACATCGGCTTCTTCGTCGATCCCGGCCGTCTCGATCACCTCGAGGCCATCGAGCGCTAAGGCAACATCATCGCCCGAAAACCGCGTGGCGAGCGTCTGCCAGTGATCCGTCACATCGGCCGGCAGCAGCGCCTCACTCAGCAGCCGGACACGCGGTGTCTCGCGAGGCGGGTCATGCGCCTCGCTATCGGCACGCATTATCGTAGCCCGACCGTCACGCAGAAATAGATCGCCGACGTCGTCCCGCTTCCGGCCCATGGTCGACAGCAGCCGTGCGATGCCCGCTTGCGGATGCTCCGGCTGCGCCTCCTGCAAACCCTGCATGCCGTCGCGTTCACCGGCGAGCGCATTCCAGGTCTCGCGATCCAGTTCGCGATCGAGACCGGGGAGAATAATAACCCCGTGATCATCCTCGGCAACGGCTGCAATAAGCGGCGCCGCCAACGCTCGCACTGACGCGATCCCTGCAATGACGACCGGCGCAGTGAGCCCGTGCTTGCGGGTATGCTCGGCATCACGCGCCAGCGTCTGGGCAGCGTGCGTGCTGCTCGTCACGCGGTCCGTGGCGAGAAGATAGGCGGGAAAAGTCTCCGTCATGATGGCGAGAAATTCGAGGGTGCGTTGCCAGTGGCTCGCAAATTCAACCGGAAGATCTGCCGCTAGCCGCGTGAGGTCCGCGCCTTCCTCGGTAACCTCGTCCATCAGCGCCGCAAGGTCGTCCGCCAGGCGAAGCGCCTGAGCCGGCGTGACCGCGGACAAATCGGCGGCATCATACCCGGACGCACGCCCCGCGGCTTCAACCCGTGCGCTCGCCAGCCAGCGCATGACGAACTGCATCAGCACGAGCCGCCGTTCGAGCTGCGGGATCGCAGGCGTGATCTCGCCGGTGTCTTCCTGCACTACGTCGCCACTCTGCGATGCCGAGGGCGCGGAGAAAAAAGAGGAAAAAGTTGCATCGCCCGCCAGCCCCGCGGCGCCATCCTCACCGGGCACCAGGGGACGGATACGCGGCATGAGCACGGCCGAACGATCGGCTTCTTCGAGCAACAGCGTGCTCAGAGTTCGGCACGCACGCCGCGTCGGAAGCAGCACGGTCGTCTCCGCAAGCACGTCCGGGCTACTTCCGGCCGGCGCGAAGCAACCATCGAGAAGTCCTCGCGCGAGCACCTTCAAAAACGGCTGCCCGCAAGCAACCGTGAGCACCTCACCACTCATGCGGATCGATCTCCTCGGCTAATCTCGCGGATCAGCGCGCTCGCCTCGCAGACGGCCTCCGGCGTTCCGACATGCATCCATTGCCCGTCGAGCCGCACCCCTGCCGCGCGCCCGGTAGCGATCGCCGTGTCCCAGATCCGGTTCAGCGAAAACACCTCGGCGTGGGACCCATCGAACACACGCGGGTGCGCAATCGAGAGCCCCGCAAAAACCTCACCGACCTCACCGTTCCGAACCCTGCGCAGCCGACCAACCTCGTCACGCACGAAATCGCCGCGCCCGTCGTAGCCGAGCGCCGTTTCCCGGTCTGCGAGGAGCAGCAACACATCCATCTCGTCGTCGGACCACGCCGACCGCATGGCATCGACGGCAGCGGTTTCCGCCTCCCGCCAGATCGCGTCCGAATTATGGATGAAAAAGGCGCTGTCACCGAGGAGTGGCAATGCGTGCGCAATACCGCCGCCGGTATCCCGAAGCAGATCCCGTTCATCGCACACGGCGATCGTGACATCGCTTCGCCGACCCAGATGCGCTTCGAGCACATCGGCTTGGTAATGGACGTTGACGACGACGCGGCGCACGCCGCTGGCGATCAGACGATCAATCACCCGGTCGATCAGAGCGCGGCCCGCAACCTCGACCAGCGGCTTCGGACGATCGGCGGTGAGCGGCCCCATCCGCGTCCCGAAACCGGCCCCGAGCACCATCGCGGTATCGAGCAGCTGCACTTCCATACCGGACATGCTTCCCACCCTTGGTCATGACGGGCAGGGACGCCGTTCCGGACGATGCAGCGACCAACGCAGAACGCTGAGCCCTCAGTCCGCCAACCGCGCGTCCCGCGGCACGACCTGATCGTACCACTGCTGAAGCGTCATAAGGGCTGGGTGACGCAGATTTCGCTCCAGATATCCCCAGATCCGTGGCACGTGCGCGAGGTAGCCGTGCTTGCCATCGCGCCGCGACAACCGGGCGAAGATGCCAAGGATCTTGGTCGCCCGCTGCGCGCCGAGTACCGCGTATTCTCTACGAAACGCGGTCGCGTCACAGCCGGTCCGCGTGATGTACCGCGCAATCAGCTCCGCCTCCAGCGCTTCCGGCACCGTCAACCGTGCATCCTGCAACAACGAGACGACATCGTATGCGGCCGGACCGACCAGGGCGTCCTGAAAGTCGATCACACCAACGCGGGCAGTTCCATCCAGGTGCGGACGCCAGATGAGATTCGGGGAGTGAAAATCGCGCAGCACCCACGCGGTCCAATCATCGACCTCGTCGTAAAGGCTGGCGATGAGGTCGCGGAACGATGCAATTGCCGCAGCACGCGCGCTCTCTGCGCCGCTCGCCACATCAGGCGGAAGCGCCCAATCGACGAACAGCAATGCCTCGGCCTCAAAAATCGTTCGGGAGAAAAATGGCGGGCGATGCGCGAGCCCGTCGAATAGATCGCCTCCAAGCGGCGGATGTTGCGCGAGATGCACCAGCACGTCGATCGCGGCGGAATAAGCCTCCCTCAGCCCGGCACCGTTCACCGCCGCGGCGTCACCCGCCAGGACCCGGAAATCGTCGAAGCCCAGGTGCTCGATCAGCATCAGACCGAATTCGGCATCGTGCGCATCGATCCGCGGCACGCTGATACCGGCCCGCCGAAGCGCGATGGCAACCGCTGCAAAGGACGTCGTGGTCTCGGCGAGGGACGCGATACGGCTGTATGCCGGTGCGCCGTCATGGGCGCCGGCGTCGACCTGCGCCGGAGAATCCATGACCACCCGGAGCTGACCGCCACCATCCCTCAGCAAGCCATACCGCCGCGCTGACGCATCGCCTTGGAGATAGGAAAGCCGTTCGTCCGGTTGGGCGGCACCGTCCAGGAACTGGTCGATATGCTGCAACCGCGCGAGCCGCTCTTGCCAGCGCTCGCCGCCTGAAATCACCAATCGCCGGCGGGAAACGCCATCCCCTTCAGCATTTTCCTCCGTCACGTCGACGAGCGACACCTCGAGCGTCTCCTCGTCGAACGCTCCTTCCGCACGCTCCGGCCATTCGACCAAAAGCACCCCTTCGTCGCGCGCATCTTCGAGCCCGAGCTCTGCCAGCTCCTCTGGCATCTCCAGCCGATAGAGATCGGCGTGATGCACAACCCCGCGCGCGCCCTCGTACCGTTCGACCAGCGTGAAGGTCGGCGACGGGACCGTCAGATCGGGTTGCCCGTAAAAGCCGCGCAGAAAAGCGGTTGCGAATGTCGTTTTGCCGGCACCGAGATCACCCCGGAGCAGAATGACGTCGCCGCGACGCGCATCGAGCGCGAGCAGTTCGGCAACTCGCATGACACCACTGAGATCGCAGACACCGTCATCCCAGATGCCATCCCAGACGCTGCGGGCATCATCACGCGGACAGCCGGTCATGTCAGCCGTGCGCCCATCACCTTCAGGCGGCATCGGCCGGAAGCTGGCGCAGCTCCGGTTGCCCGTCGTGCTTAAGACGCGCGGGAATACGCACGATCATCGTGGTTCCCTCACCGGGAACGGAGCTCAACGAGATCGTGCCGCCATGCAGATCGACCAGCGAGCGCACAACCGAAAGGCCGAGCCCTGCGCCGCGGTGACGGGTACCGGATGGGTTGCTGACGAAGCGCTCGAAGATTTCTTCCTGCTTGTCGACCGGAATGCCGACGCCGGTATCAGCGACTTCGAAAACGATCATTTCACCCTCGCGCCGTGTCGCCAGATGCACGGTGGCGCCATTAGGAGAAAAACCGATCGCATTCGTGAGGAGATTATAGATGACCTGCCTCAGCCGCTTGGGATCCGCGACGATTATTTCAGTTCCCGCACCGATCGCGACGCGCAGACGGATCTGATCCTTGTCGAGTTTTTCGCGCACGCCCTGCACGGCCACCTCGATCATCTCTGCGATCATCACCCGCGCCAGCGACAGCTCCATCGCACCAGCGTCGATCGTCGCAAGGTCGAGAATATCATCGATAATCGCCAGCAACGTGTTCGACGACGTCAGGATATGGCCGAGGTACTCGCGCTGCTTCACGTTGAGCGGACCAATTCCGTCGCTCCGCAGCATCTGACTGAACCCGATGATGTTCGTCATCGGCGTCCGCAGCTCGTACGATACGTGCGAAACGAAATCGTTTTTCAGCCGGTCGGCCTGTTCGAGTGCTTCGGTCCGCTCGATGAGTGCGCGCTCGACGCGGGTCTGGTCGGTGATATCGATGAAGGTGAGCAGCGTCGCGCTGTCCGGCAATGGGATACAGGTCCAGGCGATGATGCTTTCGTCCGACCGCCGCATCTGACCGTTGATTGGCTCGCGCACGTCCGAGATCGTCGCGACCGCGCTGTGGATCGATTGCCAGGTCGCGACGTCGGGAGACAGCTCACGGCACCGAGCGATCACCGCTTCGATATGCGGGTTGCGCGCGAGGTCCGTATCCGCGAGCCGCCAGATAGAGGCGAACGACGGGTTGAACAGCCGCAGTCGACCGTCCGGCGCGAACACGGCGACGCCTTCCGCAAGATTATCGAGGGTTTCCCGCTGGACGTTGATGAGCTCGTTGAGGCCGCGCTCAAGCGCGAGGCGCTCGGTTACATCGTCGAAGAGGTAGGCGACGCCGCCATCCGGCCGTGGTTCGGCGCGCAAATGGATGGAACGCCCATCGGCTAGGTGCCACCAGTCCTCCATCGGCTGGCGCGTGCGGTAGACATCCAGCAGACGGCTGCGCCACGAGCGAAAATTGCCCGTGTCAGGTAGCAACCCTGCCTGACGGAGATGGTCGAGCACTTCGCTGTCGAGCGGCGTCTCTTTCAGGAATGCCGGATCAAGCCCCCAGAGCTTAGCGTAGGCCTCGTTGAAAAAGGCGAGACGCTGATCGGCACCGAAGATCGCGACAGCAGTCGAGACCCGGTCCAACGTTCCCTCGTTGGCCGCGCTCTGACGTGTTAGTTCGCCCTGCGCCGCCTCGAGCGCTGCGACATCGCTCGCGAAGAGCGCCGTCGTGCCCTCGAGCGGTACCGCAACGAGATCGAACGCGCGGCGTTCGCCGCCCACGATCATGTAGACCCGCGCCCGAACCGTCTCGCCGGCGGCCTTCAGGCGGGCGCGGACCTCCTGGCGATCGCGTCGCTCAAGCAGTTCCAGCTGCCCGTCGACAACCTCGGCCAGCGCACTCGCATCCACCGCGTCGACATAGGTTGCATTTGCCCAGGTGATCCGCCCGTCTGCATCGACGAACCAGACGGGCATCGGCAGTGTATCGAGCACGGCTCGGGTATGCGTCGTATCGACTGCCAGCATTTCGTACTGGCGCTGCAGCTCGGCGAACCGCAGACGCTCACCGGCCGCCTCGCGCAAGCGGAGAAATGCGCGCTCACCAAACACGCGGCACGACGCCTCGAGCGCAATGCCTGTCCGGGTCCGAAGTGTGAATGCGGCCGGTGCACCCGTGCGGAACATCGCATCGAGCCGTTTGCGCACCTGCGTCGTCGACGCCTCATCGAGCCAGGAAGCAAATCGCAGCAGTGCCTCGACATCGCGTGGCACCCCGTCGAGGGCATGGGCGAATAGCCCCGGGCTGCCACTCGGCTCCCACGAGACGACCACCGTCGGCTCGGCGTGAAGAACCAGCTCTGCCGCCGCGAGATCCGCCCGCAGGCTTTGGACCTCGCCCGCCGCCTCGCGCTCGAACCGCCGCGCATCCCGCACCGCATTCAACAACAGGACCACGGCGACCGCGACGAATGCCAGCGCGCCGCCGATCACCGCGATGATCACCAGATGACGGACCTTGAGCCGGAGCCAGCTGTCGCCGACGCCCCCGCCAATCACCGGAGCGCCGCCGGAACTGCTGCCCTCGGCCCCGCTTCCTCCCGTCCCGACGGCAAGCGCCAGCGCAATCAGACCAACACACACGACACTCGTCGCAAGCAACCGGGCAAGCATGGTGCCCTGGCTGATCCGGGTGGCGGCGTGCGGCTCGTATGCCATGGTCGGCTTTGTCCGGCGTGAGGGGCGGACGGAACCCATTTTGCCAAGCGACGCGGAACCGCACGGCCGAGACCGGCGAGAGCCGGACACGGCGACACTGCGCCCGCGCACGGCGATGCCCCGTGAACGAATCACTCGCGAGTATGCCCGCCGGGTCCGTTATCGGAACAGCGGCAAGAACATCAGCCCCCGCTTCGCTCGCGAGCGTGGCATTTCCGCAGTCTGCCCGTTTAGGGTTGCACGGCGTAGTAAGATCGCCCAGCTCCAGCCCGACGCAACCCGCCGATTCCTACACCGCCTCGGCCTTTTCCCGGCCAGCTCGGCCGGACCGAACCTCGCCCGGAACCAAGGGCATACGGGGCCTAGTAGCGGTATTCGTCCGTCTTATAGGGCCCTTCCGCCGGCACACCGATGTAGTCCGCCTGGTCAGACGTCAGCTCCGTGAGCTTTGCCCCGAGCTTTTCGAGATGCAGCCGTGCGACGCGCTCGTCGAGATGCTTCGGCAACACATAGACCTTGTTCTCGTAGGCATCGTTGCGCTGCCACAGTTCGATTTGCGCAAGCGTCTGGTTCGCAAACGAGGCGGACATCACGAAGCTCGGGTGTCCGGTTGCATTTCCAAGGTTCACCAGCCGGCCTTCAGACAGCAGCACCATCCGCTTGCCGTCCGGAAACTCGATCATATCCACCTGCGGCTTCACGTTGGTCCACTTGTGGTTCTTGAGCGAAGCGACCTGTATCTCGTTGTCGAAGTGGCCGATGTTGCAGACGATCGCCATGTCCTTCAGCGCCCGCATATGATCGAGCGTAACGATGTCTTTGTTGCCGGTGGCGGTCACCACGATGTCGACGCGCGGCGCCGCCTCTTCAAGCGTCACGACTTCAAACCCGTCCATGGCGGCCTGCAGCGCGCAAATCGGATCGACTTCGGTGACGAGGACCCGAGCCCCGGCACCCGCGAGCGACTGCGCAGACCCCTTGCCGACATCGCCATAGCCGCAAACCACAGCGACCTTGCCGGCCATCATCACGTCGGTGCCGCGGCGGATCGCGTCAACCAGCGATTCCCGGCAGCCGTACTTGTTGTCGAACTTGGACTTGGTCACCGAGTCGTTGACGTTGATCGCGGGGAACGGCAGCTCGCCGCGCTCCTGCAGCTGATAGAGCCGCATCACACCCGTCGTGGTTTCCTCGCTGACCCCACGAATGCTGTCGCGCACCTTCGAGTACCAACCGGGCGTCTCAGCCAGCCGTTTCTTAATCTGCGCGTAGAAAAACTCCTCCTCTTCCGACGAAGGGTTATCGAGCACCGAAGGATCGCTTTCCGCCTTCGCCCCGATCAGCGCGAGCATGGTTGCATCGCCCCCGTCGTCGAGGATCATGTTGGCCGTCTCGCCGTTGCCCCAGTCCAGGATGCGGTCGCAGTAGTCCCAGTACTCCTCCAGCGTCTCGCCTTTTTTCGCGAAGACGGGGATCCCCGCCTCCGCAATCGCGGCAGCCGCATGGTCCTGCGTCGAGAAGATGTTGCAGGAGGCCCAACGGACATCGGCCCCAAGCGCAACCAGCGTCTCAATGAGCACGGCGGTCTGCACTGTCATGTGTAACGACCCGGCGATGCGCGCGCCTTTCAGCGGCTTCGTCGCCTCATGTTCTTCCCGCACCGCCATGAGCCCGGGCATCTCGTGCTCGGCAATCGTGATCTCGGTACGCCCGAAATTAGCGAGCGAGAGGTCGGCGACGACGAAATCGGGCGCGGCAGCCATGGCTTAGTCCTGCGTGCAGTGGATGGGGGAGTTCGCGCGGCTCGTACCATCGCGGCGCACGCATCGCCAACCACTATCACGCCGCACCGGCTCGGCCCATCGTGTCGCGGGACACCGGATGCCGACCCATGTAGCAACCTCTTTCGGTCGCCCCCCACAGCCCGTCGATCCGGCACATAAGCAGCATACGGCACGACAAGCTCTCGCCGGCCGCCCGCACAGTGACAATGCATCCCCGAAAATTCTCGGAGGGACGCGGTGAATGCCACCAATTCCATAAAATTTGAGCAAACTAATTTACGGGCCAATAGGCCTAACGCCACCATTTTACAGTTAATTTAGCTCCTGAAACACGACGCTTAAAATTGTAACGATCGGCTTCATCGTTCGCGGAACCTTCCGTGCGCTTGCTGCACGCACCACAAAGGAGGCGAACTATGTCTAATTCAACCGATCCGGAGCTGCGTCTGCACGCACGTGTATTCCGCTCCCTGTGCGACGGCGCGGTACACCGCGCACGCAAGCTTGCCAGCTCACGCAAGGGCAACGTGTCGATCATCTTCGGACTGATGGCCGTTCCATTCATTTCATTTGCCGGCGTATCGATCGACTTTGCTGCAGCGACCCGGGAGAAGTCGCGCATCCAGGTCGCCCTCGATGCTGCCGCACTCGCCGCCGGACGTCAGTTCCAGGTTTCAGGTAGCGAGACGGAGGCAAAAGCCGCCGCCGCGCTCTACTTCGAAAAACAGACTGGCTATCAGCTGACCGTGAACACGGTCGATCCCGGCACTTTCGTGCTGACGGTCGGAAGCCAGGAAAACGTCCCAACCTCGTTCATGGGCGTGCTCGGCTCGAAGTGGGACCAGCTGACCGTGAATGCGCTCGCCAAGGCACAGCTCGTGCGTGAGCGTCAGGGAGATAAAGTCGAAGTCGGCATGATGCTGGATGTGACCGGGTCGATGTCCTGGGGCATACCCGGTCAATCCGGAAGCCGCATGAGCCACTTGCGTGCTGCTGCAAAAGACCTCGTGAACATTATCATCGAGGACGGCGACAACAACGTGCGCGTCGGACTGGCTCCGTTTGCCCGGGCTGTAAAGCTGCCCGAAAGCGTCTTTATCAAGGCGACGAACAAACAGCCTGGTTCCCACACCTGCGTTGTCGAACGCACCGGCAACAACAAGTTTAAAGACAAAAAGCCGAACAACGGCAACGGCTGGTTTAACGTCTACGGGTACGCATCCCAATACTGCCCGTCCGCTGAGTTGGTGCCGTTGACGTCCAACAAGTCGACGCTGATCAGCGCGATCGATAACCTGCCGACATCGGGTTCGACCGCAGGTCACCTCGGCACCCAGTGGGCCTGGTACCTCGTGTCGAAAAAGATGCGGAAGCTCTATGCGGGCCCAAACAAGCCGGCCAACACATCAAACGGCGTGAAGAAGATCGTCGTCCTCATGTCGGACGGAGAATATAACCGGGCCTACCACAACGGTGAGTCGTCCGACGCGCAGGCAGACCAGATCTGCGACCAGATGAAGTCCGGTTCCAACGCTGTGATCGTCTACTCGGTCGGTTTTGCCCTTCGGGCAGGGAGCCAAGCCTACAACACGCTGAAGGAGTGCGCGACGAACGATGCACACTTCTTCCCGGCAGCAGATGGCGCCGATCTTCGCGCCGCCTTCCGCTCGATCGCGTTCAACATCGCCGAGCTTCGCCTCGTCGAATAGATCGCGACACATGAATGGTTCGCCCCAAGCAGACGCCCGGGAAACAAGTCCCGGGCGTCTCGCTGAGCGGTGTTCCCTGATCAGCAAGTCCACTAAACACTTTACGATAAAACAATCTCACTATTTCGTATTTTAGGGAGTTTCAGACCACTTTGTGAACGGGCGTTGGTGTTCCCTTTCATACGAGTGGGAGATTTGACAATGTTGCACGAAACCTGCGCACGCGGTTGGCGCCGCCTTTTCCCGATCGAGCACATCAAGGGTATTCGCTGGCGCCAGAAACCGAGTTTTCATTCCGGTGTTTTGCGTCGGACGTCGCGCTTCGCCAGAGATACCGGCGGGAATGTCGCCATCATCTTCGGCCTCGTCCTCGTCCCGTTTTTGGCATTTGGCGGCCTGTCGATCGACTTCGCCAAGGCATCGCGCGAAAAATCCCGCATTCAGAATGCGCTCGATGCAGCAGCGCTCGCCGGCGGGAGAGAATTTCAGGTCTCCGGCTCCGTCGATTCGGCCAAGGCGGCCGCCGCGCTCTATTTCTCGCGCCAGACCGGCTACGAACTCAAGCAGAACACCGTGGACGAAGCCTCTTTCGTGCTCACGGTCACCTCACAGGAAAGCGTGCCGACCTCGTTCATGGGCTTGCTCGGGGATGCATTTGACACGCTGACCGTCGAAGCACTTGCGCGCGCACAGCTCGAGCGGGAGATCCAGGGCGATCACATCGAAGTGTCGCTGATGCTGGATGTCACCGGGTCGATGGGCGGCCAGCGCATGATCGACCTGAAGAGCGCCGCGAAAGATCTCGTGAACATCCTCGTCGACGACGGCGCGCCGGAAGCACGGGTTGCGCTTGCCCCGTTCTCCCACGCAGTGAACGTCGGCCCCTACTACGAGGCGATGACGAACATCGCACCGCCGCCAGACAACACGTGCGTCGTCGAGCGCACCGGGAACAAAAAGTATAAGGACGCCAAACCCAACGCGGGCAACGGCTTCTTCCAGCAATTCCCCGCCAGTGGGTCCTACTGGATTTGCCCAACTGCGGAGATCGTCCCGCTCACGTCCAACAAGCAACTCCTGCTGAGCCGGATCGATGCCCTGCCGACGCATGGCAACACGGCGGGACACCTCGGCACCCAATGGGCGTGGTATCTCATCTCGAAAAAATGGGCCTCGGTCTTTCCAGGGAACCGCGCGCCGAAATCATCACTCAACGGCGTCAAAAAGATCGCCGTGCTGATGTCGGACGGCCAGTACAACAAGAAATGGTACAACAACCACAACTCCGACGAGCAGGCCCGCCGCATCTGCAAGCAGATGAAAAAACCGGCGAACGGCATCGAAGTCTACGCCGTTGGATTTGCGCTTACCGAGGGCAGCCAGGCCTATAATCGCCTGAAAGACTGCGCGACGAACGATGCGCATTTCTTCCCGGCGGGCACCGGGGCCGAACTGAAGGCGGCATTCCGGGCGATCGCATTCCAGATCGCCGAGCTGCGCCTCGTCGACTGATAGCGGAAGGAAAGGCGTTCGGGCGGCGATAGCAGCGGTATGGGCGGGAGACCGTGCCGCTGCCTTGGCGTCTGCCCCGGCTTAGGGGTCGCCGCTGACGTCGACCCGCTCGGTTTCCCCGAACGCATCGTCCACCAACGCGGACAGCGCCTCCAGCACTTCTCGCGCTTCCGGCCCGCTCGCCGCCACATCGATCGTCGTCCCGGGTCCGGCAGCCAACATCATGAGCCCCATGATCGACGTTCCACCGACCGTTTGCCCCTCGCGGCTGACGTCGACACGCGCATCGAACCGCTCAACTGTCTGGACGAACCGCGCCGACGCGCGCGCATGCAGGCCGCGTCGGTTGCAGATCTTCAGCGTGGTTCGGTGATCCATGGTCAAGGCCCGGTCGTCTCTACGCTCGTGATCGTACGCGGCGGTGGACGCACTAAATGCCGATCGCGTCACGCGTGGCGATGGAACACGCGTCCTAGTCGTCGCGGTTCAGAACATCGCTCGCGACCGCGATGTACTTCCGTCCCGCATCGCGCGCTTCCCGCGAGACCTCGTCGAGTGCCGCCTCGCCGCGATTGCTCGCAAGGCGCACCAGCATCGGCAGGTTTACCCCGGCAATGACCTCGACGTTGCGCTCACCCATGAGGGAAATCGCGAGATTGGATGGCGTTCCCCCAAACATGTCGGTCAGGATCACAACCCCTTCGCCGCTGTCGACGTCCGTGACCGCCCCCACAATGTCCGACCGTCGCCCCTCCATGTCGTCACTCGGGCCGATCCCCACGGTTGCCAGCTGTTTTTGCGGCCCAACGATATGTTCGACTGCTGCGCGGAACTCGTCCGCGAGCGCGCCGTGGGTGACGATGACTAGCCCGATCATCTGCGTGGTGTGCCGTCGAATCGCTGCTGCTTCCACACGGCCTAGCATACGGTCCAACGCGTTGCATGCCGGGAGCGGTGGGGGAGGAGAGTACGGTCGAGGAGCAGAGGCACGGATGGCGGCACGCGCGGCGACAGCGCCACGCGCGGCGACAGCGCAATCGGCTCCGCAGCGACGCCTAGGTATCCGCTGCGCGCAGTTGCGATCGCACCTGCCACAGAGCGGCATGAACCGCTGCGACGCTCGAAGCCCGCGCCGCGACGAGGGTCAGCCGGGGGATCGGTACACCGAGCAGCGACACGGCGGCGGGCGCAGGCATCCGCTCAGGCTCCGCAACACCGGCAAGCAAATCGACCACCAGCCCGAGCGTTGTGCGCGTTCCGCGAAGCGCTGTGGGAACTGTGACGATGCCAACGCCGCGCACTTCGAGCATGCCATTCAGCGCCGCGACGGCTCGCGCAGAGACCGTGCCCGCACCCGCGCCCACATCGGCCTCGAGCTGCACCTGATCATCGCCGCAAAGCAGACCCCGCCCAAGTGGCGCGACCTCGGTGGTGATCAACCGCAGCGCTAGGTCGGATTTTCCTGAGCCAGAGGGGCCGCGGATCAGCACACCGCAATCCGCGATCTGAACGCACGTTGCATGCACCGTCTGAGCGCGGGGTTTATCCATCCTTCAGCAAGACGCTGCACTGCTCAGCGAGGCCGATCGTGCACCTTGGAACTGGTGCATCACCCCCGGCGGGAGCCGCCGCGTCGGGCAGCCTCGGCGACAGGAAGTTCAACGACGAATCGCGCGCCGAGCACGGATTTTTCTTCACTTCGCTCCGTGTCGCCACCGCCACTTGCCGAGGCAGCTTCATACTGATTTTCCGCCCAGAGGCGACCGTTGTGCGCCTCCACAATATCGCGCGCGATCGACAGTCCGAGCCCTGAGTTGTTGCCGAAACTCTCAGCACCACCCGGCCGGTCAGTGTAAAAGCGGTGGAAAATGTTTTCGAGGCTTTCCTCCGGAATGCCGGGACCGGCATCGCAGACCTCGATCCGATACACCGCGCCTTGCTGAGATAAGCGGATCTTCACCGCCTCACCTTCGGGCGAGAACGACAGCGCATTGTCCACCAGATTGGTCGCGACCTGAGCAAGGCGTGTCTCATGGCCGTGAACGATACAGGGCGCGCTCGGCTCGATACTCAGCGTTACCGAGCGATCTCGCTCCCGCCAGGTATCGTTGAACATGTCCCGGATCGTGCTCAGCACATCACCCAGATTGACCGGCGTCGTCGAAGACCGTCCCATCTCCGCGTCGATCCGCGTGGCGTTGGAAATGTCATCGATTAGCCGGGTCAGCCGTTTCACATCGTGCTGGATCGTCTCGGAAAGCTCATGCCGGTGCGCGTCCGTCTTCACGATCGGCAGGAGTTCGGCCGCGCTGCGCACCGACGTCAGCGGATTCTTGAGCTCGTGCGCCACGTCGGCCGCAAACCGCTCACTTGCCTCAAGCCGACGATAGAGCGCGTCCGTCATCTCCCGCAGCGTACCCGACAGCTTGCCGATCTCGTCGGCACGATGTGTGTAATCCGGAAGCGACTCGCGGCTGTTGAGATTGGCGCGAACCCGTTCACTTGCCGCACTCAGCCGGTGCAAAGGCAACGAAATCGCCGCCGCCAGCAACCGCGGCGGCCATGTTGCTGCTTTCCGCGTTGCTGGCGGCGGCGATTTCGTTGCCCTTGCACCGGCTGAGTGCGGCAAGCGAACGGGTCCGCGCTAATCTCAACAGCCGAGAGTCGCTTCCGGAATACACACAAAGTGCCGACGATAACGGCCAGCTGGCGGGTACGCAGCGGGAGATGACGGACGCGCACAATCGTAGGCATGATGCAAGTGAGCGG
>JBCBJG010000013.1:0-22495 GCA_038523655.1 Pseudomonadota bacterium
CGGACCAGATCGTCTCAGGCGGGAGTGCGCCGCGCAGCGTATCGAGGATGCCGGCATGGATCTGCTCTGTCGCCGACATCCCCTCCCGGTTGGCTTTGCGGGCCGCGGCGATCCGCTCGGCGCGCCCCGCCGGCGCATCACCATGGCCGAGCCCTCGCCCGATCGCATCGAGTGCTGCTTTTGCATCCGCATGGATGGCGACGTCGGCCGCAAAGTCGCTCGTCAGTTCGCGGGGATCGATATCGATACGGATGAACTTGCCGTTGATGATGAGGTCGGCGCCGAACGAGTCGGTTTCAGAAAGCTCCGTGGCGATGCCGACGACGACATCGGCGTCCCGAATGATATCGACGGTCCCGGGGCGTGCACGCGATGCGCCGAGGTACCAGGCGCTTGCTTGCGAAACGATGCCCTTACCGGCGTAGGACGTCACCACCGCAGCGCCGAGGCGTCGCGCGAGGTAGTCGACCGCGGAGGCGGCCGAGCGCGCGCCGTTGCCAACGAGGAAGACCGGCCGTTCGGCTTTGGCGAGCAGGGCAACCGCTTCATCGACCTGGTTTTCGTCCGGTGTTGGCCGCGCGGCCGTATCTCGGCGGCGCCACCGCTCGCCCGCACCTCCGCGCAGCACGTCGATCGGGATGTCGATATGAACGGGCCGCGGGCGCTCTCCCTCGAAGACATCGAACGCTCTCGCGAGCAGCCCGGGAATATCCTCCGCCGCGTATGCGGTTTCCGAGAAAGCGGTGAAGGGCGCCGCCACCGCACCCTGGTCCGTCAGTTCGTGCAGACGTGCCCAGCCTTTGCCGAGTGACTCGCGTTCGTTAACCGGCGTCATGACCAGCATCGGCACCGATGCTTGATACGCCTGCGCCATGCCGGTCGCCGCGTTGGTGAGCCCCGGCCCTGTGATGAAGAAACACGCCGCCGGCCGTCCCGCCACATCCCCATACCCCTGCGCCATGAACGCGCCGCCCTGCTCGTGCCGAGGGAGGATATGTCGGATACCCGAGGCTTCGAGCCCCCGGTACATCTCGATGGAATGGGTGCCCGGAATGCCGAAAGCGTGGGTTACGCCGTAGGCCTCGAGCAAGCCGGGAATGGCCGCGCCGCACGTCGTCATCAATTGTCTCCGTTTCTTCGCCGACACAGCCGCGCGCAGAGGTTTCGTATCGGCCTGTGCCTGCTACTCCGCTGCCTGCGCAACCGGTTTCTGTCCCGACGCGTCCGCCGGCGCGACATCCTCGACGATCTGTTCCTCGTCGCTCTCGATCAGATGCCGGAGTTCGGCCGCCGCCTCTTGCGCCCGCGCCTGCATTTTTTCGTTGTTCGTGTAGTCCTCGTAGTCTTCGTGCAGCCGCTGGCGATCATGCTTGGCGAACGTGCCGACGATCCGCCGCGCTTCGGACGGTGACAGACCGAGCTCCTTTAAAACACCGCGGGCTGTGGCCAGTGCGGAGCGAAATGTCTCGCGGCGGATTTCCTCCACGCCGGCATCCTTGAGCTGATAGACGTGCTGTCGGTCGCGCGCCCGCGCATGGATCGGAACATTCGGGAAATGCTTGCGCACCACTTCCGCGGTCTTCAGCGATGGGTCGACCCCGCCGACCGCGAGCACGAACGCGCGCGCCTTGCCGGTCTGCGCCGCTTCGAGAATGTCGATCCGGCTTGTGTCACCATAGTAGACCGTGTTGCCGAATGCGCGCGCGAGGTCGACCCGGTCGGGGCTGGCATCGAGCGCGGTGAACGGGATGCCGCGGGCATTTAATATCCGCGCCACGATCTGCCCATAGCGGCCAAATCCGGCGATCACGACATGCTGATCTTCGTCCGGCATATCGTCGAACGCCCGATCCGCATCGCGCTGCGATGGCGTGAGCAGATCATCGAGAATTAGCAACAGCGGGGTCGCGACCATCGACAGCGTCACGACCACCGTCAGAAGGTCGGTCAACTCGCGTGCCAGAACCCCCGCGCCGAGCGCGGTCGTGAAGACGACGAACGCGAACTCGCCACCTTGCGAGACCGCGAGCGCAAGCCGCCGCGCCGCGCGGTTATCGAGCCCCTGCGCGCGCCCGACGACGAACAGCACGGCCGCTTTCGTCCCGAGTAGCAACGCTACGAGCCCGAGGATCAGGAGCGGCTTGTCGAATAGGAGCTGGACATTGAGCAGCATTCCGATCGCGGTGAAGAACAGTCCGAGGAGCAGTCCTTCGAACGGGGCGAGGTCAGCTTCGATTTGGTGGCGGTAGGCACTGTCGGCGAGCAGCGCGCCGGCGAGGAACGCCCCAAGCGCCGCCGACATCCCGGCTGCCTGCATCAGGAGTGAAACGCCAACAACGGTAAGGAGCGCGCTGGCCGTCATCGCTTCGCGCACACCGGATGCGGCGACCAGTTTGTAGACCCATCCGAGCACATACCGCCCGAGCACGATCACCGCGCCGATGACGCCGATTGCGATCAGCGCATCGGTCCAGCCAACCGGGTCGACCGCTTCGCCATGGTCGCTCGAGATCGCGACGACGGCGAAGAACGGCACCGATGCAATGATCGGAATGGCGGCGAGATCCTGGAACAGGAGGATCGAAAAACCGAGCCGTCCGTGCCGCTTGGTCAGCTCACCTTTTTCCTCCAGCACCTGCAGAACGAAGGCCGTTGAGGAAAGCGCGAGCGCGAGGCCGATGATCGCGGCCGAGGAGAGGGAAAGTCCGAAGAGCAAGCCGCCGCCCATGATGAGCAGCGCCGAGGCGAGCATTTGCGTTCCGCCCGCGCCGAAGATCGCCTTCCGCATCGTCCAAAGGCGTGCCGGACGGAGCTCCAGCCCGATCAGGAAAAGAAGCAAGACTACGCCGAGCTCAGCAAAGTGGAGAATGCTCTCCACCTCGTAGACCTCGTAGACGAAGCCGAGGCCGAATGGGCCGATCAACACCCCGGCGGCCATGTAGCCGAGCACTGATCCGATTTTTAGACGCTTTGCGATCGGTGCAGCGATTGCGGCCGCTGCCAGGAAGACGGCGGCCTGCGCGAGATACGACTCGGTCATCCAGATACCCTTGGCGGGATGAGGCAGCGTTGCTCTGGTCTAGACGACATTCGCCGAGGGCGCATCCACGCTGCGCGCATAGCCGCCGCGCCCTCGACTGCCGATCGAGCCCGTGAACCCCGCCCGGTACGCGAAAATCCTCGCGGAAACCAACCGTGCACATGAAAAAGGGCGGCCCCCGAAAAGGCCGCCCTCTTGCATGCTTTGGTAAGGCGCTGCAGCTCGACAGTCAGGTCATAGCCCAGACTGCGGACAGCTCCGCCCTACGCGTCCGGAACCAGCCGTTCGATTTCTTCGGCCGTGCGGGCCGCTTCGTCATAGCTGTTGCTCGAGCACTGCGTATCGAGCGTGTCGAACAGCTGTTCGAGCTGGTTTTCGTCCTGGTCCGACAGTGTCTTGTTGTCGAACAGGGCGACCGTGTTTTTCACGAGCGCGTTGCATTCGTCTGCATTTCGCGGGGTTTCGGCAGCAATCGCGGCACCCGAGACCATCGCGGTGAAGAGGCTTGCAGCCAGCATCCTCTTGATCATGAGTTCATTCCTTCTCTCACGTGAGCGACCGTCAGCCGCTGTTCATGGCCGCGATCTACCCGCGATTTGTGGCAGAACAACGCAACCTGCGCCATCGAAGCGCGGTGTGCAGACGTATCGTTTGCAAGGGTGGACGACGGTGCCGATGCCCGCGCGCGCAGAGCGTCGACATCAGGGCTTCACAGGCCGAAGGGGAAGCGGACGATGAAAGCGAAAAAAACCCAGATCGTCATCGTCGGTGGCGGAGCCGGAGGGCTTGAACTCGCCACCAAGCTGGGGGCACGTTATGGGCGCGACGCGCACGACATCATCCTGGTGGAGCGCAACCAGACACATGTCTGGAAGCCGCTCCTGCACGAGGTCGCCGCCGGTACGCTCGACGCGAACCTCGATGAGACCGGCTACCGAAGCCATGCCCACCGCTGGGGGTACCGCTTTTTCTACGGGAGCATGAGCGGTATCGACCGGGAAAACCGAGAAGTCATCGTGGCCCCCCTTCTCGATGTCGACGGCACGCCCCTCACCGAGGAGCACCGGATCCGGTACGATTACCTCGTCCTCGCCGTCGGCTCGGTTGCCAACGACTTCGGCACCCCGGGCGTGCAGGACCACTGCATGTTCCTCGATGGCCGACGTCAGGCGGACCGGTTTCGCCAGCGGCTATTGAACCAGTGCCTCCGGGTCTCACGCGCCTGGCAGAAAGATCGCGCGACCGATCAGATGGTCCGCGTCGCGATCGTCGGCGGCGGTGCGACAGGTGTGGAGTTGGCGGCGGAGCTATGCAGCGCTGCAGACGGTTTGCGCCATTACGGGCTGGAAGCGTTCGACGACAGCCGCATCAAGGTGACGCTGATCGAAGCGGGGCCGCGCATCCTGCCCGCACTGCCGGAAAAGCTTGCCGACGCTGCCCACGCCGAACTCGAAAGCCTCGGTGTGCGGGTGATTACCGGGATGCCGGTGACTGAGGTAACGGCAGACGGAATGCGCACCCGCGACGGCGAGTTGATCCCCGCGAACCTGCCCGTATGGGCCGCAGGCGTGAAGGCGGCCGATTGGCTCTATGAGATCGCCGGCCTCGAGACCAACAACAACAACCAGCTCGTCGTCGATCGGACCCTTCAGACCACCCGTGACGAACGCATCTACGCGATTGGCGACTGCTGCGTTTTCATTCCCACCGGCGGCGATCGGCCGATCCCCCCACGCGCGCAGGCCGCGCATCAAATGGCCGACACGGTGCGCCGCAACCTCCATGCGCAGATGCGCAACGACGACCTCGTCCCGTTTGTCTACAAGGACCACGGATCGCTCGTATCGCTCGCGCGTTTTTCGACGGTTGGCAGCCTGATGGGCAATCTCGTCGGCGGGCGCATGGCGCTCGAAGGCCGGCTCGCACGCTTCGTCTACGTATCGCTTTACCGCATGCACCTGATGGCGATCCACGGCTGGCTGCGCGGTGCCACCATGATCGCGATGGGTCACGTGAACCGCGTCATCCGTCCACGCATGAAACTGCACTGAGCCCTGATGCCCGGAGTCGATCCAGTAACCGCATCGCCCGATCTGCCGCAGCAGGTCGATGTCGCCGTCATTGGCGGTGGCGTGATCGGGATCACCGCGGCCTGGCACCTCGCGCGGGACGGCTACAGCGTTGCCGTGTTTGAGAAAGGCCGCATCGCCGGCGAGCAATCCAGCCGAAACTGGGGCTATTGCCGCCAGCAGGGGCGCGACCCGTCTGAACTGCCGCTGATCGTCGAGAGCCTTCGGCAATGGCGCACGCTCAGCCGCGAAGTTGGCGCGGACACAGGGTTTCGCGAACGCGGCATCATTTATGTGACCGACCGCGAGCGGGACGTCGCCGCCTGGCAAACGTGGCTGGAGCATGCCCGTCCGTTCCAGATTCGCACCGAATTGCTCGACGGCGATGGTGTTGCCCGGTTGTTTCCGCGCTCGGCCAAACGCTGGCATGCGGGTTTATGGACTGCGAGTGACGGGCGGGCGGAACCTGCGCATGCCGTCCCGGCGATCGCGCGCGATCTGAAAGCCCGCGGCGGATGTGTATGTGCGCCCTGCGCGGTCCGTGGTCTCGATATCGCCGGTGGTCGCGCCGTCGGTGTCGTCACGGAGCGGGGACGCATCGCGGCCGATGCGGTTTTGCTCGCGGGCGGCGCGTGGAGCCGCCATTTTTGTAAACGACACGGCATTCGCCTCAAGCAGCTCAACGTAAAGGCGTCGGTTCTTCGCACGGCCCCCGCGCCCGACGTGGTGACTGGCGGCTTTGCAGCACCGGACTTTTCGATCCGTCGCCGTGAGGACGGCGGATATTCCCTCGCCCGCGGCGGCGCCACGACGTACGCGGTCGTCCCCGACGGGCTGCGCTGGTTCACAGACTTCTGGCCGAGCTACTGGGAGGAAAAACATCGCATGAAAGTGCGCATCGACCGCACCTTCTTCGACGAGCTGTTTGCCGACACCCGCTGGTCGCTGGATGCGCCGACGGTGTTTGAGAAACACCGCACCCTCGAGCCGCAAGCCGACACGGCCGTCCTCGGTCAAGCGTTTAGGGCGATGAAAGCCGCGTTCCCCGAGCTTGCCCCGGTGACAGCGGCCGAACAGTGGGCTGGCATGATCGACGCGACACCCGATGCGGTGCCGGTCATTTCCGGTGTTGATGCGCTACCGGGGTTTTTTATCGCGACCGGCTTTTCCGGCCACGGCTTCGGGATCGGCCCCGGCGCGGGCCGCTTAGCCGCCGAACTCACAACGAACCGGCCGACCTGTGTCGACCCGGCACCGTTCTCGCTCGCACGCCAGTGAGCCGGCCGCCCTAACACGAGGAAAAACTACGGGCTCGTGACCGGCGAACAAGATCGGCCGCCGGTCAACAAGCTCGGCGAAGCTACAAAGACACACCCATCTGGTTGTGCTTGCGCTTCATGTATTCCTTCGCCGTTTCCACCGCGACAGCGGCGTCCCGGCAATATGCGTCCGCACCGATCGCCTGGCCGAACTCCTCGTTGAGCGGCGCTCCGCCAACGAGTACGACATGGTCGTCGCGCATGCCCTTCTCGACCAGCGTATCGATGACGACCTTCATGTAAGGCATCGTCGTGGTGAGCAGTGCCGACATACCGAGGATGTCGGGTTTATGCTCCTCGATCGCCTCGATGTAGTTCTCGACCGGGTTGTTGATCCCGATGTCGACCACTTCGAAACCGGCGCCCTCCAGCATCATGCCCACGAGATTCTTGCCGATGTCGTGAATGTCGCCTTTCACAGTGCCAACCACCATCGTGCCGACCTTGGGCGCGCCGGTCTCCGCCAGCAGTGGCCGTAGGATCGTCATCCCGGCCTTCATCGCGTTAGCGGAAAGCAAGACCTCCGGCACGAAGAGGATCCCGTCGCGAAAATCCTCACCGACAATCCGCATTCCCTCGACCAGCGCTTCGGTCAGGATTTTGTACGGCGTCCATCCCCGCTCGAGGAGGATGTTCGTGCCCTCTTCGATCTCTTCCTTCAGGCCGTCATAGAGATCGTCGTGCATCTGCTGCACGAGTTCGTCGTCGGGGAGCTCTGAAAGGACGATATCTTCGTCGTCAGCCATGACCGTCTCCGCAAGGCAGGGTGTTTAGGTGCACCCGCTGCTACTGCACATTCCGTTACCAAACTGGAGATTGTGCCGCTGCGCAATACAGTTTCCGACATCGACACCGCGCCCTGCGACGCAAAGTGCATCGCGTGCCCATGCTCCGACAGGAAACGGCCACGAGGCTGTCCCATCTTGGGTCATTCTTCTCCGGGCCACTTCGCGTTTGCTTGCGCGCGGCCTCGGCCCCGGTATCGTCCGCGCATGACCGGCAAACCGATTCGCGAAACGGACCTTTATCCGCCCGTGAAGGCGCTGCTCGAGGCGCAGGGCTACGAGGTCAAAGGCGAGGTCGGCAAAGCCGATGTGGTTGCGTGCCGCGGCGACGCGCCGCCGATCGTCGTCGAGCTCAAGACGGGCTTCTCTCTCACCCTGTTCCACCAGGCGATCGATCGGCTCGCGCTGACCGATGTCGTTTACGTCGCCGTCCCACATGGGACTGGCAAGCGATTTGCCGACGCCTTGAAACGCAACCGCACGCTTTGCCGTCGGTTGGGCCTCGGGCTCATCACGGTTCGTTTGTCGACGGACAACATTCCGGCTGTCGCCCTCGTTCACCTTGACCCTGCGCCCTACGCACCGCGCAAGTCAGCGCCGAGAACGGACCGCCTCCTGCGTGAGTTTGCTCGCCGGGTCGGTGACCCGAACGCCGGCGGCCTCAACCGGGCGACACTGATGACGGCCTACCGACAGGACGCTCTACGATGCCTCGGGTGGCTCGCGGCCGAGGGGCCGACGAAAGCCTCCCGGGTCGCAGAGGCAACCGGCGTCGCGATCGCCCGGCGGATCATGGCGGATGACCATTATGGTTGGTTCGAGCGCGTCTCGCTCGGCGTCTACGGGGCGAGCCCGCGCGGCAAAGAGGCTGCCGAAGAGCACCGCAGCGCGATCGCCGCGCTCACCGAACCGGCAGCCTGACCCTGTCGCTTATGCTGCGGATGTCGCAATCGAGAGCATCCCGTGCCGCCACGAGACGCATCGCGGTTGGTCGCCCTGACTAAGTGGATCGTATTCTGATCTGCCGGTCCGACAGCATGGAGAACGCTGTGAGCGACAACCCCGTCTCTGAATCCCAAGCATCCGGCGGTCGGCGTCGGCGTGGCGGTCGTGGTGCCGATGCGCGCCGGGCCGCGCGACAAGGTGGCGGCGGGGTCCGTCAGTTTGGCGTCCTGCGGCGGAAAATTCGTCCCGTCGAAGTGCTCGACGAGGAAGCGCTCACGCTCATCGAGCACAACGCCGAGACGATCCTCGCCGAAGTTGGCATCGACTTCCGCGATGACGAGGAAGCGCTTTCCATGTGGCGTGAGGCCGGCGCGGAGGTCGACGGCCCGCGGGTGCGTTTTCCGCGCGGAATGTGCCGGGAGCTGCTGAAGACGGCGCCGAGCCAATTCACCCAGCATGCGCGCAATCCCGAACGCTCCGTCGTTATCGGCGGCGACCACACGGTCTTCGCACCCGTCTACGGACCGCCCTTCGTCCGCGACCTCGACGGCAAGCGCCGATATGCAACGCTCGAGGACTTTGAGAATTTCGTGAAGCTCGCGTGGATGGCGCCCGCGATGCACCACTCGGGGGGCACCGTCTGCGAGCCGGTCGACGTGCCGGTCAACAAACGCCACCTCGACATGGTCTACAGCCACATCCGCTATTCGGACAAACCGTTCATGGGCTCGGTCACCGCGCCCGAGCGCGCTGAAGACACCGTCGCCATGGCACGGATCGTGTTCGGAGAAAAATTCGTCGACGAGAACTGCGTGCTGATCAGTCTGATCAATGCGAACTCACCGATGATCTTCGACGACACGATGCTTGGCGCGCTCAAGGTCTATGCCCGCGCCAATCAAGCGACCGTTGTCTCACCCTTCATCCTTGCGGGCGCGATGTCGCCGGTCACGGTTACCGCAACGCTGACGCAGATTCTCGCGGAAGTGCTCGCAGGCGCATCGTTCTCACAGCTGTGTCGTCCCGGCGCGCCGGTCGTGTTCGGAACGTTCGCCGCATCGATGTCGATGCAGTCGGGGGCCCCGACATTCGGCACGCCGGAGCCGGCACAAGTGCTCTGTGGCGCGGCTCAGCTTGCCCGCCGCCTCGGTATCCCGTTCCGCTCCGGCGGCTCGCTCTGCGGCTCGAAAGTGCCGGACGCTCAGGCCGCCCATGAGAGTGCTGCAACGCTCAATCCGACGGTGCTCGCTGGCGTCAATTTCGCTCTCCACTCCGCAGGCTGGCTCGAAGGCGGGCTCGTCTCGTCCTACGAAAAATTCGTCATCGATGCCGATCAGTGCGCGATGCAGCAGGTGTTCGCTTCCGGCGTAGACACATCCGAGAATGCCCAGGGCATGGCCGCACTCCGTGATGTCGGTGGGCGTGGCGCAGACGAGGCCCGCCATTTCCTCGGTACTGAGCATACCCAGGCGAATTTCGAGACGGCATTCTACCGCTCGCCGCTGACGGACAATAATTCGTTCGAGCAGTGGGAAATTGAGGGAGAAAAACGGATCGAGGAGCGGGCCAACGCTTACGTCCGGGCGCAGCTCGATGCCTACAAACCGCCCGAACTCGACGAGGGGATCGACGAAGCGCTGAAATCGCTGATTGCCGGTCGAAAAGCGAGCATGCCCGACGCGTTTCATTGAAAGGGCCCGCGGGTGGCGCAGACAGTCGGTTTCGAGGTTCATTACGATGTTGTACGCCGCGCCTTTCGGCTGTTCGAATGACCCATGCCGTGAGCCACCCGGTGATCTCTCGGTGACGCCTGCTGTTAGCTATGCCGCGATCGAGCAACGGTTCGCGGGCACCGGTCTGATCGTCCGCGGCGGATTTTCGGTCCTGCCGGAAGACGACCTCGAGGGCGCAACCGTTGTGCTTGTCGGCAACGCGGGCCCGGCCATGTGGACCGCCTTCTCCGCCTCACGCGAAAATCCGCCCGATTGTTCCGATCCGCTTGATCGGTGGACCGCATTGATTGTCGATCCCCGTGCAGGCGACCTCGCGGCGCAGGCGCTCTACCCCAACGACCGGCCATATCGACCGTTCCAGCGATGGGCGATGCGCTGCGAACCAGTCGCGCAGTCGCCGCTCGGTTTGCTCATCCACCCCCAATACGGCCTCTGGCACGCTTACCGTGCCGCCCTGGTCTTCGCGACGCCGGTCGCTGGCGTGCCAACGCGCGCAGAGGAAGCCAGCCCGTGCGACAGCTGCGCCGCCAAGCCGTGCCTCAGAACATGCCCGGTCGGCGCCTTCACGGGCGAGGCCTACGAAGTTCCCGTGTGCGTCGGACATCTGACGGCGGATGCCGACGCGCTCTGCCATCAACAGGGCTGCCTCGCTCGGATCGCTTGCCCGATCGGGACAGATCACCTGACGCCGCCGTCTCAACGCGCCTATCACACAGCCACGTTCCTGCGCGCGAACACCTGAGCATGCAGCCGGTCGGCGACGGCAAATCGCGGACCTGTCGTTTAACGTCCGCCTATCTCCCCCGCCGCCGGCCGCGCCGTTTTCGGCCGGCTGCCGCAGCCCCTTCCGCAGCTTTGGCCGCGGGCGCGTTGAGTGGACCGAGATCACGGACGATATCTTCGGTGGTTGGTCGTCCGCTCGGGGTATGCGCTTCAAGCGCCGCCCGCATCGCCTTGAGATGCGAGGCGGTCGTCCCGCAACACCCCCCGATGATCCTTGCGCCGGAATCGAGCGCCATCTCTGCGTATCGCGCCATGAGGTCGGGCGTCCCGGTGTAGACGACCTGATCGCCCTGGATTTCCGGGATGCCGCAGTTTGCCTTGGCGATCAGCACCGGCTGATCCTCGACGTCGTTTTCATCCCGCATGCCGAGGACGGAGACCAGGAGATCCGACGCGCCGACGCCGCAGTTGGCGCCGATCGCGATCGGGCCTCCCGCGCCGTCATCCACGTCGAGCACAGCGCCGAGTTCGCCCGGTTTCAGCCCCATCATCGTGCGCCCGGCTGTGTCGAACGAAGCCGTATAGCAGTAGGGCATGTCACAGCGTTGCGCGGCCCGGACGGCCGCCCGAATTTCCTCCGGCGCCGACATCGTCTCGATCCACGCCACATCTGCGCCGCCTTCCTTGAGCGCCTCGATCTGAGCGACGAATGCCTCCTCGGCCTCCTCGGCAGTCAACTCTCCAAGTGGCGCGAACAAATCGCCGGTGGGCCCGACTGACCCCGCCACGACAATCGGACGATCGGCCTTGTCCGCTACCTCTCGTGCGATTTCGGCTGCCGCCTGGTTGAGCTCACCAACCCGGTCGTCGAGCGCGTGGAGCTTCAGCCGCCGGGCTGTCCCGCCGAACGTGTTTGTGAGGATGATATCGCTTCCGGCATCGACGAAATCCTGGTGCAGCTTCGTTACCCGATCGACGTGGTTGATGTTCCACTCCTCCGGTGGGTCGCCGCTTTCGAGGCCCATTGCGAACAGGTTGGTGCCTGTCGCGCCATCGGCGAGCAGCCACGATCGTTCCTTCAGAAGCTCGGCAAGGGATGCCATCGGGTTCTCCGCGGTAAGCGCTGCAGCCGGGCGGACGACCCGGGCTGTGAGGCTGTCTCAGGTCTTCACGAAACCTCGGCGTGTCCGTCAACCCGGCGTTGTTCCGGCGAGGCCAGCGCATTCGTCACGCGCAGGCGATTTTACGTCTGGACGGAAGCGGTCGGTTTCCGATTAAGGTGTCGACTGGCGCGGCGAACAATCTGCGCATGCGAGTGCCAGCGATCTGGAGATTTAAATGGCCGAAGCCGCAGTCAAGGAGCGGCGACGCAGCCGCCGTTCGGGTGGACGCAGTGACCGGGGCGCCGGTCGAGGCGGTGCCGCCATTGAGCAGCTTCCCTGGGGTGTCCCTCACAACAGCGACGCGCCGATCGAACCGATGGCCGAAGAGCAGGTGCAGGCGGTCCATCGCGCGGCCATGCACATCCTCAAGGAAATCGGCATCTGGTTCCTCCACGAGGACGCCAAAAAGATCCTCGCGGACGCCGGCGCCGACGTGGATCCCAATTCGGATCGGGTCCGCATGGACGAAGATTTCGTCATGGCGCACGTCGCCAAGGCACCGTCCGAATTCACGATTACGCCGCGCAACCCGGAACGGCAGGTCCGCATCGGCGGCAGCAACATGGTCTTCGGCAACGTCTCCAGCCCGCCGAATTCCTCGAACCTCGATCGCGGTCGCCGGGCCGGTACCCGGGAAGACTTCCGCGACCTTATGAAGCTGTCGCAATACTTCAACTGCATTCACCTCATGGGCGGCTATCCGGTCGAGCCGGTGGATATTCACGCCTCCGTCCGTCACCTCGACTGCATTTCCGACAAGCTCACACTCACCGACAAGGTCATGCATGCGTATTGCCTCGGCAAGGAGCGGGTCGAGGACGCGATGGAGATGGTCCGCATCGGCAATGGACTCACGCACGAGGAGTTCGATGCCACGCCGCGGATGTACACCAACATCAACTCGTCCTCGCCGCTGAAGCACGACTGGCCGATGCTTGATGGCGCCATGCGCATGGTCCGGCGTGGGCAGCCCGTCATCGTCACACCCTTTACGCTCTCCGGCGCCATGGCGCCCGTCACCATCGCCGGTGCGGTCGCCCAGCAAACCGCCGAAGCGCTCGCCGCGATCGTCCTGCTCCAGATCGTCAATCCGGGAAATCCGGTCGTGATGGGCTCGTTCACGTCGAACGTCGATATGAAGTCGGGCGCGCCCGCGTTCGGCACGCCGGAGTACATGCGCGCGACGCAGATGTCCGGTCAGATGGCGCGCTTCTACGGTCTGCCACTTCGCGCGACAAACGCCTGCGCCGCCAACTGCCCGGACGCACAGGCCGCGTGGGAAAGCTCGCACTCCCTATGGGCGGTCGCGACGGCACGCGCCAACGTCGTCTATCACGCTGCCGGTTGGCTCGAAGGCGGCCTGTGCGCGTCCTACGAGAAGTTCGTCATGGACTGCGAAACCCTTCAGCAGGTCATTTCGTACATGAAACCGGTTTCCGTGAGCGAGGAGGACCTCGCCGTCGACGCGATCGAGGAAGTCGGACCGGAAGGACACTTTTTCGGCGTCCAGCACACGCAGGATCGCTACCAGACCGCGTTTTATTCTCCGTTCATCTCCGACTGGCGAAATTTCGAGAGTTGGGAAGAAGCCGGCAGCGTGCAGACGCCGGAGCGCGCCAACAAGCTCTGGAAGCAGATCCTGAACGAGTTCGAGGCCCCGCCGCTCGATGAGGGCATCCGCGAAGAGCTCGATGCGTTCGTCGCCCGCCGCAAAGAAGAGGGCGGCGCCCCGACCGACTTCTAAGGAAGGACGTGAGGCCGCCGATCCGTCCAAAAAGGGGCCCGGATGACCGGCATCAGCTATCCGATCGGGCACCTGTTCGCGCGCCGCGAGCAAGTGCTCGATCATCCGCCGGACCTCGCGGCCGCGTTCGAAGTGGAGACGGTCTATCCCGGCTCGCCGGCTGCGGCGGCAGGGGTGAAGCCGGGGTGGTGCCTGTTGGTCCCCGGCACGCCGTTCAATGTGTTCGATGCCGCCGAACTGGGGGTGATCGGTGCGCTGGAACGGCTCGAGGTCCTGTACTGGGACCCGCAACGCGCAACCGTGGTGTCGCTTGACTGTCAGGGCTTTCCGCACGGGGTGAGCCTAGTGCCCACGATCCCACGCCTTGCCGAGCAGTATGGCGATTTCAACGAAATCTCACGCTACGTAACCGAGCGTGCGCTCGAGGCGGATGATGAGACTTTTGCGACCCTCGCGCAGATCGCCCGGCGTGCGCATGCCTCGTCCCACCCGCTCGACGCACTGAACCGGTTCGGCATCCGCGCTTTGGTGTCGATTTACGCGCGTGACTCACGGCAGTTCATCTACGTCCCGGCACGGATCGTCGACGCAGCGTGGATCGCCGAGAGCGGCAAGCATGCCAAGGCGCGCAAAATCCTCCCTCCGGAAGATCTCGGTCGGATATTCGACGAAGGCCGCCAGACCGTGGCGATGTACTACTATGCCATCGCGATGATCGAGGCCGCGACGGACCGTTCGTACGCGATCCACCTCCTAGAGCATGCGGAGAAAATTCTCGGGCATCCAGCCGCGCGGATCACCGAGAAGCGCGCGCAGCTCGTTGCGCTCCATAAAGCGGAGAGAGACACTGCCGGCACGCGGGACGACACGAGCCAAGGGTTCGAAGCCGATCACGAAGATGACGACGACGCCAACGCGGAAGCCGAGGATCGCGAATCGACCGACCAGTCTGCCGCGATGGCGCCGCTCGACGACTGCGTGATCCCGAGCAATTTCGATGTCTTCCGTCACGATCCGACGCACGGACCCTTGCCGCGCACGGCCAGCCCGATCTCGTGTCTTCGGACCCTCGAGCGGCTCGCGCCCGATCAGTTCCTGTTGCTGGTCGTTCTCGGCGCCTACCGCGCGAACGGCTACTATGACCCGATGATGGGGTATCTTGCGAAACTCTACCCGACGGTTGCAGCGCGCTTCCCACGCGTTTGGGTCGTGACGAGCTACGACCCGGAGATTTTTGACAACCAGTATGGCCCGTGGCTCGACGGCGAGACGTACGCGCGCGATCGCGGCGTGCCGATCGAGCTTCTGTTCGATCCGCACGACCTCGCCAGTCAGATTTTTGCCACCGAAAGATCGCCGCACGTCGCCGTGGTCAATCGGGCTGGTGACGTAGTGGCAAATGGAATGCCGAGCATCGAACAGTCGATCTGGTATGCTCTGCACTCGGCGCCGGGCGCTAAAGGATCGACCAGCGAACTCACTGTGACCGGGGGCGAGACGTGAGCGAAACGGATATCTTGCTGATCCGCAACGGGCTGACCGGCCTGATCATTTCCATCGTGTCGGTGAGCTTTGGAATGATTTCGGCGTATATTGCCGGGCTCTACCTTTTCCTCCGCCGCGCGCCGTTTTTCCTGCGGCTTGTCGCCTTTGCTGTGTTGTCGTTCGGCCTGCTTTTCATGGGCGCGATCGCATGGGGCATGCACGAGTTGTTGATCGGCACCGACATCGCATGGCGTGACCTGAGCGCCCCCGCCACTGGCATCGCGAACTTCGGCGCGCTCCGCCCCGATATTTTGCAGGGCCTCTCGTTCTACGAAGCGAGCGCCGCCCTCGGCTTCATCGCCTTCGCCTCGATCTACCTCGCCCTGTTCTTCATGACGTTCGTCTACCGCTGGCGTGACCGGTGAGTGGGGCGCAGATAATTTTTTTCCTCACCCAGTCGCCAGCAAAATCCCGCCATCTGCGTTGACGACTGTGCCGGTGATATAGCTGCTGGCGTCGCTGGCAAGCAGAAGCAGCGGGCCGTCGAGCTCATTGTACCGACCGGTCCGGGCCATTGGAATGCGGGAGATGAGGTCTTGCCCGATGGTGCTGTTCAGGAAGGCGCTGTTGAGATCGGTCTCGAAGTAGCCTGGCGCCAAGGCGTTCACGCGAATTCCGTCGCGTGCGAGTTCTAACGCCGCCGCCTTCGTAAGCTGGATGACGGCCGCCTTCGAGACGCAGTAGGCAGAAACCGCCGGACGCACCGCGCTGCCGAGAACCGACGCGATAGTGATGATGCTTCCGCCTCGGCCTGCGTCGCGAAGCGCCCGCGCGCCGCTGCGTACCGTGCGGAACACGCCGTCGAGGTTCACATCCATCGTCCGCCGCCAGTCATCGTCGGTCTGTTTTATGAACCAGGCGTCGTCGGCGATGCCGGCGTTCGCCACGACGATGTCCGGTGCGCCGAGCGTCTCCGCGATATGCGCGAACGCGGCGTCGACCGAGCCACCATCAGCGACGTCCATGCGCACTGCGGCGGCGCGGCGGCCGGTCTCGCGAATGGTACCGGCCAGCTCTTCAAGCCGGTCAACACGCCGCGCGGCAACCGCAACGTCTGCACCGGCCCGCGCGAGTGTGAGCGCAAAGTGCCGACCAAGCCCGCTCGACGCGCCGGTGACCAGGGAAACCTTGCCGCGGAGAGAAAACCGCGTGAGAGGGTCGTCGCCTTCTGCATCAGGCATTGTCGTCATCCTTTGCGCCGGCGGAGGCGCGGTAGACCATGCCTGCAAGCAGACCTCGGCTCGACCGCCATTCGACGGCCTTCCCGTCCGGTGCAAATGCGACGCGCTCGATCGCGAGGATCGGCGTATCAGGGTCGATCACGAGCGCGCGCCCCGTCTCCATTCCGGCACGGGCGGCGCAAACCGTATCCTCAACGCGTAGTACCGTGACGCCGAACGTCTTCTGAAACATGTCGTAGAGCGCGTTCGAAATCTTCCCGGTCTCACCGAGCCGATCCAGCCGCGGAAACAGCCGTGTCGGCAGCGCAATTTTCTCCGTCATGAAGGCGCGTCCGTCCGCGAGCGTGCGTGTCCGCGTCAATTCCCAGATCTGGCCGCCAGCACGCAGCCCGAGCCGCGCGCGTGCTGCGTGCGTGGCCGCCATCCGGCGCACGCGGACATCGATGCTCAGCGGCAGAATGCGGTGCCCCTCGGCATCGAACACCGGGAAGAACCGGAAATGAATATCCTCCGGCGTCTGTTCGGTAACGAACGTGCCGCGTCCCTGGCGCCGCGCGACCAGCCGCTCGCTCGCCATTGCGTCAAGCGCTTTGCGAACCGTCCCCTGACTGACGCCGAGCGCTTCCGCGATCCGGAACTCACTCGGCAGCGCTTCACCGGGACGAAGGTCGCCGCTGGAAATCTGCCGCGTCAGGAGCTCACGCACCTGCGTATAGAGCGGCCGTCCCGCGGCGCGGCGCGGCAGGGCGGTGTCTGCGATCCGGCTGAAATCCATGCGGGCGCTCTCCTCGACGGGCATCTCGCAGCCTGCTCGACGAGCCCGCCGCCGTCGCTGCATCAGAAGCCCTGACGCGGGCGTTGCTCGCCCGCAAAGTCTTATATAAGACATCGGCGACCCGCAATTGCGACGGGCAAAGAGTAGGGCGCGCCGGTGGTGAGACGTAGATCGCCATTGGTTGATCGAGCCAGGGAGGAAAATATGAGCGAACCGCAATTTCTCGTGCATTCGCCGAAAGACAACGTCGGCGTCGTGGTCGTCGAAGACTTGAAGGCGGGCACCGACATGCTCGGCGTTGTGACCGAGGATAATTCGACGCTGACGCTCAAGGCTGAGGCCGACATTCCGATCGGCCACAAGGTTGCGCTGTGTGATCTCTCGGAAGGCGACACGATCATCAAGTACGGTGAAGATATCGGCAAGATGGTCGGCCCGGCCGAGCAGGGCGGCCATGTCCACGTCCACAACCTCAAGACGAAGCGCTGGTAGGAAGACACCAATGAGCGATCAAACAATCATGGCCTACCGCCGCGAGAACGGCCGGGTCGGCGTGCGCAACCACGTGGCGATCTTGCCGGTGGATGATATTTCCAATGCCTGCTGCGAAAACGTGGCGAAGAACATCGAGGGCACCCTTGCGCTGCCCCACGCCTACGGCCGCCTTCAGTTCGGCGAAGATCTGGACCTGCACTTTCGCACCATGATCGGGACGGGCGCGAACCCGAACGTCGCCGCCTGCGTCGTGATCGGCATCGAGCCCGGTTGGACGATGAAGATCGTCGAAGGCATCCGCGCGACCGGCAAGCCCTGCGAAGGGTTCTGGATCGAGCAGTACGGCGACATCGACACGACCGCACGCGCCTCCCGAAAGGCGAAGGAGTTCGTGCATTGGGCGAGTGAGCTGCAGCGCGAAGAATGCGACATGAGCGAGCTCTGGGTCTCCACCAAGTGCGGCGAGAGCGATACGACCACGGGTCTCGGCTCCTGCCCGACCGTCGGCAACATGTACGACAAGCTGCTTCCGACGGGCATCTACGGCGTTTTCGGGGAGACCTCGGAGATCACCGGTGCGGAGCATATTTGCGAAAAGCGCGCGGCCAATCCGGAGGCGGCGAAGAAGTTCATGGAGATTTTCCAGGCATATCAGGACGACGTGATCTTCGCGCACCAGACGGACGATCTCTCCGACAGCCAGCCGACCAAAGGCAATATCGAGGGCGGCTTGACAACCATCGAGGAGAAGGCGCTCGGCAACCTCGAGAAGATTGGCCGAACCTCGACATACATCGATGCGCTTGGTCCGGCCGAAGAGCCAAAAAAAGGGGCCGGGCTCTACTTCATGGATACGTCCTCCGCCGCGGCGGAATGCGTGACGCTCATGGGCGCAGCCGGCTACGTGGTGCACACGTTCCCGACCGGCCAGGGCAACATCGTCGGCAATCCGATCGTCCCTGTCATCAAGATCACGGCCAATCCGCGCACCGTTCGCACCATGTCCGAACACATCGACGTGGACGTCTCCGGCATTCTGAAGCGGACGCAGACGATCGACGACGGCGGCGACGCGCTTATCGACATGATCCGCCGCACGGCGAATGGCCGACTGACCGCGGCCGAGGCGCTGGGCCACAAGGAGTTCGTGATGACCAAGCTGTATCGCAGCGCCTGATCCGGCAGCACAGGCTTCGCGGTTCAAACCGCAGCAAAGTGTGAGGGAGCGCACGCGGCATCGCCCGGGCTGCGCTCTCGCGACATGTGGACGGTCGAGCGTGCGCCGGGGCGTGCCATTCGCATCGCATACAGTGTATAGCGGTGAGGCGGCTGTGAAGCGGAGGAGCCTTGCCCATGTCCACGTACGCCCGACGACCAGGAGTGCTGCGGGTTGGGTCGGATGCGGTCGTACTGCCGCGACACGTGGTAGGCGCGCAATGATGCGCGCCCAACGACTGGCCGCCCGCATGCGAGATGCGCGTTGCGCGGTATCGCTTGCTGTCTTCCTCCTTGCCCTCACACCGGAGAACGCTTCGGCGCAGCAGCGGTGGTGCGGCACAGATGCACCGGGGATCGGCGGTGCACTCTCCACGCTCATCCCACAGCAATTTCCCTCCAATCCGGATCCGGCGGTATGCGGTGGCCGCGTTGCCGCGCTTTGGAAAGGCTGTCGCGCGCACGATGTTTGTTATTGGCACCTGGGCGTGCCGATCGACACCTGCCACCAGCGCATCAGCATTGATCTCGCACGCGAGTGCCGCCGAGCGTTCCGCACAAACGTCAAACGCAGCGATGCGGTGAGTTGTCGGCGTCAAGAGCGCAAGTGCCTCGCGACGGCAGCGACGTTTGCAGGGTTCGTGCGGAAGTACGATCGACTGTTCCAGACCGCCGCAGCTGCACGCCGCGAGGCGCGCCGGGTTCTAGCCCGCATTCGCAACCGCATCGGACTTGCGCAGGTGAGCCGCCGCCGCGCCTTCATCAATCGGCGCATCGCGCATCACTGCGCCCGGATCAAGGTCGCCAACGTCTGTGATGATCGCAGGGTTGCGGCGCGCGTGATCGCCGAATTGTAATTCGAGCAGGTTTTTTAGGCTGCCTCGGCATCATCCTCGCCAATATGCTCTCTGAATAGAGAGAAGACGTAGAAGAGATACCCAGCCGCCATCAGCACCAGCGCAATGATGAGGCAGGACATGAACGCGTTCTCCCTGCCAAACAGGTCAGCCACCGCCGCCTGGTTCGTGATCACGAGATACAATCCGCCTGCGCCGTAGATGGAGGCGAACATCGCGATGATGCTGGTGCCCCACTTGAAGTAGAGGCTGATCGTGAGCAGCATGATCGCGATCGTATAGACGGTGACGATGGCGATATTGGCCAGCGCCAGCGACTCTTCAGGAAAGAAAAAGAGCTTCTCGTAAGTGTTCGCCACGCGGAAGAACAGCCAGAGCATAGCCACCGCGAGCGAACTGATCGCAAGGAAGACGTAGTTGTAGAAGATGTCTGTCTCTTTTTCTCCCTTCGCGTATCCGGAGCGGAACGCGACGAGCACGCTGCACATGATCAGATAGAAAATGAGCGCAAACGCCTGCACCACGAACGAGACGATGTAGGCGTAGCGGGTCATCGACCAGTTGCTGTCCGGCAGATATTTGTTTCCTAGCGCCGCGTTGATCGCGAGTTGAAACGCACACTTCGGATGCTCGGCGTCCTCCGCGCAGTCGACGTTTACGCGGCGCTCACTCCGTGGCGAATTGAAGTACGTGACGATATTTTCTTCCCCGACCAGGGTCGCGGTGAGCACCTCGGGTTTGAGCTCGTAGGGACCGATATTTTCCGAGGTTAGTTCGGCGACCGTCACGCCGGCTGCAAGCGCAAAGGCTCCCAGAGCCACCGTCGAGAACACACGCCGGCGCACGCCGATTCCGCGCATGACGTAGAGGTAGGGCGGTGTCGCGAGCGCGACCGAGACCCATCCGAACAGCAACGGGTAGAGAAAAAGCGCACCGTAAAGCCCGAGGATCGTCCACGAGAACGCGCCGTACTCGTAGATCATCAGGCTGAGCGGGATCGCACCGCAGAGAATGAAGTAAACGCCAGCCGGCCACGCGAGCGCGAAAAACCCGGGAAACGTTCCTGACGGCCCTTCACGCGATACATCCGACGGACCTGCCGCCGCCTCGTCCTGCGGTGCCACGGTCTTCCTCCGCTCACTCGGGCCGGCCCTCGCAAAGGCTACTCAACACGTGCGTATACTACCTGAGTAACAGGACTGTTTCTATAAGAAGGAATAGGTGCGCAGTGCGCTGCCTGAGGTGACTGGCGCTTCGCTGGGGCTGGTGGCGGCACCTAGTAGCCCGGACGGGCCAGCGAGCGCCTGAAAGTTGGCGACGTCCGCGAAGGATTGCCGGGCTCAGTAGGCGTCGGAAATTTCAGGCAACGACTCGAATGCGGTGCGCAACGCAGCGGACCAGGTCCGACTAACGGTCTGATATCCCGGGTCGTCCGCCTGGATGCGCCGCTGCACGGCAAAGCTCAGCGCGTCCGTCTTCGCCACGAGCAGATCGAGCGGCATGCCGACGGAAAGATTACTCCGCAACGTTGAATCCATCGAGACCATCGCCGCCTTCACCGCGATCGGCAGCGAGGTGTTCATCGTCACGATGCGGTCGAGGATCGGTTTGCCGTATTTATGCTCCCCGAGCTGGAAGAACGGAGTGTCGACCGTCGCCTCAATAAAGTTGCCCGCCGTATAGACCATAAACAGACGGTGCCGCCCGCCCTTGCGCTGGCCCGCGACGATGATCGATGCGTCGGCGCCGCCGCCTTGCTCCCGGATGGCATGGCGATGCTGCTTTTGCAGCGCACTCATCGCGTTGCCGACGATCTGCGCGACCCGAAAAAGCGTCTCGGCGCTCAAGATCGTCTCGATTTCCTCTCCCTGCTCCGCCCGCGCAATCGCCCGGTTCAGCTTGTTCACGACGCCCTGCGTGATTGACAGATTGCCCGCCGTCATCAACGCGATCACACGCTCGCCCGGCCGCTCCCATGTAAAGAGCTTGCGGTAGCGCGAGATATTGTCGACGCCCGCGTTCGTCCGCGTGTCCGCGAGCAGAACGAGGCCCTCGTTGAGTTTGAGGCCGATACAGTAAGTCATGCGCCGTGCTTACTGCTGCGTTTGCGCGATGTCGACGTGCGCATCGAGATCGATCGCGCTGTCCCCACCAACGTTGCCGCGGATCGGCGCTGCCTCGTCGGCATCGAGGCCGCAGATCAGCCGCACATAATGCTCCGTTGGGCAGACCCCGTTGGATGCGTCGAACCCGACCCACCCGAGCGCATCGACGAAGGCTTCCGCCCACGCATGGGTTTCAACCAGCGCCTCCGCCTCGTCGCTGACGTTGAGGAACCCGGTCACATAGCGCGCCGGAATGCCGAGCGTCCGCGCGCCTGTGATGAACAGGTGCGCATGGTCCTGGCAAACGCCGGCGCCAAGGGCGAGCGCTTCTGCCGCTGTGGTTTCAGCCGTGGTTCGCCCGCTCTCGTAGGGCACCGCCTCCCGAACCGCTCGGGCCAGATCGTGCATACGCTCAAGCATGTCACTCCCCTGCGCCCCGCGCGCAAGATCGCAAATATCGTCTGTCGCTTCGGTCAGCCGGGTCTCGCGGAGGAAAACATCACGGGCGCACCGCAGCCGGTCCTGCCCGAGCACTCCGGAGCAATCCTGTGTTTCGACCACGCCTTCAGCAACAATTTCCACCCCGTCGCACGGCCCATACGCGAACCACTGCCCAAGCCCGTTGCCGAACGCATCCCGCAGCAACCGTGGCACCGGTGCGCCATTGGCGGTCACGTTCCAATCAATGATTTCCTGACCGGCATCGCTGCCTGGAAACAAACCGAGCCGAAGTGCAACGCGGTTCGCCGGCGGCGCATAGCGATATGTCGTGCGGTGGCGGATCGAAAGGCGCATGGCCAG
>JBCBJG010000014.1:0-22470 GCA_038523655.1 Pseudomonadota bacterium
CCGCCTTTTGGGGACTGGAGAGCGATTTTGGCTCCTTCATGGGGAAGAAGTCTTCGATCCGTTCGCTCGCGACGCTCGCCTATGATTGTCGGCGTCCAGAGCTTTTTCGTCCCCAGCTCAAGGCGGCGATCCGCATCGTCGCGCGTGGAGACCTCAAACCGCAGAACATGATCGGCTCGTGGGCCGGCGAGCTCGGCCAGACCCAGTTCCTCCCGTCGCACTATTTCACCCACGCGATCGACTACAACGGCGACGGCCGACGGGACCTGCTGCGCACCGTGCCGGACGTCATCGGCTCGACGGCGAAGTATCTGCAGCATCTCGGTTGGAAACGCGGTCAACCGTGGATTGAGGAGGTTAAACTCACGCGCACCCTCGATTGGAAGGAAGCCGATCTCGCGATCCGGCATCCGCGGTCTCAATGGGGACAGTGGGGCGTGGTCTACCCGGATGGGCGCAAATTGAAGGCCGATGGGCTGCGCGCAGCGCTGTTGCTGCCGATGGGACGGTTCGGTCCGGCATTCCTGACCTACGACAACTTCGACATCTACACGCAATGGAATGAGAGCCTCGTCTACACGCTGACCGCGGCCTACTTCGCAACGCGGCTCGACGGTGCGCCGCGGCTCTCGAAACCGTCCTCGAAGCTCAAGACCTTCGATTACGATGCGATCATCGGGCTGCAACGCAGGCTCGTGACGCGCGGTCACGATGTGGGGGGCGTCGACGGCAAGATGGGCGCGAAAACGCGTGCGGCGATCAAAGCCGAACAACTCCGCCTCGGACTGCCGGCGGATTCTTATCCCTCGGCGCGGCTCATCCGGGCGCTGCGATAGAATCTTGGCGTGGCCAGCGAACCAAAACATCCCTGCCGCACCCCGGCCGAGGGGCGCGATGGCGCGACGAATGTTCCGGTCTGGAAGTTCGAAGTTGTGAGAGATGCGATCCTCAATGCCGTGACCGCAGCAAGCGCGGACGGCATCGCCTTCGAGGAAGTGCGAGAGGCGGTGCGTGACCGGTTATCGCCTGAGACCCTTGCAAAGCTCGGATCGCTCGGCTGGCACATTACGACGATCAAGTTAGAGATGGAGGTGGCAAGAGATGTCCGGCGCATGGCGGCAAAGTCGCCGCAACGGTTGGTATTGGCTTGAGGCCTCTCATTCACGCTGCATGCTCGCGACGCGCGCGCCGACAGACGTCGGAAGCGGACACCGCGGGATCGAGGGGTCGTTACGATGCAAGTTCCTCAGCGAGCGATTGGGTTAGGTCGAGCGATCGCACCCGCGAATATGCAACGAGACGATAGAGGCCCGAGGACAGTTTAGATTGACCAAGCCGACCAACCCGGCGATCGCGCGTGCCAAAAGTTTTTGCGCCGCTTACGATTTGCGCATGCCGATCCTCATGGCTCCAATGGCTGGTGCCTGTCCCACCTCGCTCGCGATCGCCGTCGGCAATGCAGGGGGGATGGGAGCATGTGGTGCGGTGCTGATGGCCCCTGATGCGATCGACGCCTGGGCATCGGCGGTTCGCACCGGAACGAATGGCGCATTCCAACTCAACAATTGGATTCCAGATCCTGCACCGCACCGTGATGCCGCGCACGAGAGCAAGGTGCGTGACTTTCTTGGTGATTGGGGACCGAGCGTTCCTCCCGAAGCTGCTGAAAAACCATTGCCCGACTTCGACGCCCAGTGCGCCGCAATGATCGCGACGGGGCCGCATGTGATCTCATCCATCATGGGGCTTTATCCTCCCGATATCGTCGCCGAGATGAAGGCGAGGAATATCCGATGGTTTGCAACCGTGACGACCGTTCGGGAGGCGGTGGATGCTGTGCAGGCAGGTGCGGATGTTGTCATCGCCCAGGGCATGGAGGCAGGAGGCCATCGCGGTACTTTTGATGCAGATGACGCCGAGGGAGCACTGGTTGGATTGTTCTCCCTGCTGCCGGCGGTAGTAGACGCCGTGGATGTGCCGGTCGTCGCAACCGGGGGAATTGCCGATGGTCGAGGGGTGGCAGCGGCGCTGCTCCTCGGGGCATCGGCCGTGCAGATCGGAACCAGCCTACTCAGGTCTCCCGAAGCGAACATCGCGGCCCCGTGGGCAGACGCGATCGCGGCAACCAACCCGGAAGACACGATCGCGACGCGGAGCTTTTCCGGCCGCCTCGGGAGAAGTGTTCGAACGAAGTACGCTGTCGCGGCCGCATCCTCGCAAGCCCCGGACCCGGCGCCCTATCCGATCCAACGCAACCTGACGCAACGGATGCGCGACGAAGCTCTACGCGACGGAAACATCGACGGGATGCAGGCATGGGCCGGTCAATCGGCCCGGCTCGCAACCACCAAGCGAGCATCAGACATCGTCAGCGAGCTATGGGACGATGCGCGAGAACTGCTCGCCGGCTAGGCGACGGCGCGCGCGGTCATGCTGCGGGGGCGTAAATAGGACGTCGGGGGGAGAAACCCTTCGCGGCGATCCGCGGCGGACATCGCCCCCCAAGTCGCGGTCTCACTTTGCCACCGCGACCTCTGCGCCAGAGGCTATCACCCGGCTCGGATCAAACGCCCAGAACGTGCCGCCCGTCTTATCCCTGCGCGCCACGAACTCAGGCGTCCGCTCGTGCGCCGGACGCTGGCCCGAGGCGATGACGCGAGAGATATCGCCGAACAACAGCGGGTCGTTGGCGAACACGCCGTGGTGATTTTTTGCGCCGAACATGGCGGAGAACAGGCTCGTGCGTTTCCCACCCATGCCCGTCGTATCGACGGTTTCGATGCCGTCGTAGGATCGTGGATTGAGCCCGCACCGCGCTTTGCCAAATCGGATACCGCTCGACAGCCGAAGGGCCGCGTCGTCGCGATTTGCATAATTGGTAATGCCGCGCACAAAGCGCCGAGCCGCACCGAGTTTAGTGCACCAGTCAATTGTGGTGTCGGCGTGCGCGAGGATGATTTCGCCCAACTTGGGACGTCCGTCCGTCGTGGGTCGCGACGCGATCTTGTGCAGCGCGCGCGTCACAATTCGATTGCCCATGGAATGCGCCATGACATGCAGCGTAACATCCGGAAGGTCAGCAGAAAGCTGATCAAGGAAGGTCACGAAGTGATCGACGGAGGCGTCGGCACGTCGGCGGTCCGTGAAATAGCGAAATTGACTGCCCATCGACGGCCACGAAAACGCGATCAGCGCTCCGTCGAACTCAAGGTCGAACGCGACCTGACTGAGGCGCTTCGTTGCCTCGTCGAAATCAACGTTGAAGCCGTGGACGAAAACAAGCACCTGCTCTTTTGAAAGCGCAGCGCGAGCAAGGTGAGTTTGCAGCGAGCCAATGAATATTCGTTTCTTCAGATGCCGGTGGCGCACACGCTTGAACACATCGGCGGCCGACAGTTGTTTGCGTCCACGGTCGAGCTTGAGATTGGTAGCGCGATCCTCGCCACGTCGTCTGATCACCTCGGCTGGGACCTGCATCACGACACGGCCGAAGGAGATGTTCTTGGAAGGCACGTTTGCGAAGATGGGTGCTGCGGTATCAGCCTGTCCTGATGCTGTTCTTGCTGCCTTGCGCGACGTCGCGAAATAGACGGGCAGGTGGCGTGTGCCAGATTTCGGCATGAGTGCCAAGCGTTCACGCACCTTTGCCTGGAATGCGGTCGGCCCCTCCTTTTCATACAACAGAGCAAGCCTGTTTAGCGTAAAACCAATATAGGGATGGTTGGGACCCAGCGCTTTTTCAAAGATGGAGAGTGAATGCTTGTAGAGCAGTTTGGCTTCGACGTCACGGCCTTGCCTTTCGCGAAGGAAAGCAAGGCCGTTGAGTATGGTTCCAAAACTTTGATGGTCAGGGCCCAACGATTTTTTATGGATAGAGAGGGCACGCCTAAAGAGGGGTTCAGCTTCGGCAATGCGGCCTTGACCTGCGTACAGCGATGCGAGGTTGTAGAGCGAAACTTCAACGGTCGGGTGATCGGTGTCGAGCGCTTTGTCAAAAATCGAAATTGCCCGCTCAAATAGCGTTTCGGCTTCCGCGTTGCGGCCTTGAACTACGTAAAGCCCAGCCAGGTTGTTGAGGGACGTTCCAACGTCTGGATGGTCGAGTCCTTTCGCTCTTTCGGCGATCGCAACTGCGCGCTTGTAGAGAGGTTCGGCTTCGGCGTAGCGGCCTTGGCTTACGTAGAGCTCCGCGCGGTTATCGAGGATTTTCCCGACGGAGGGATGGTCGGGGTTCAACGCTCGTTCCATAACCGTGATGGCACGCGCATAAAGAGGTTCTGCTTCGGCGTAGCGGCCAAGGCGAACATATAAAGATGCAAGGCTGTTTAGGGAGTGTGCATCGGCTAAATTGTCGGGAGCTTGCTTTTTCTCACGGATGGAGAGGGAGCGCCTAATAAGCGGTTCGGCTTCGACGTAGCGGCCTTGCCTTACGTAAAGCCCCGCCAAGTTATTGAGGGATGTTGCGACGTTCGAATGGTCGATGGCCTGCGCTTTTTCAGCAATCTTGACAGTGCGCGTGAAGCTAGCTTCAGCGTCGGCGTAACGACCCTGCCTCACGTAAAGAGTCGCGAGATTAGTGAGGACCTTACCAACTTTTGGATGAGAGGCGCCCTGCGCTTTTTCATAGATGGAGAGGGAGCGCATGAGCAGCGGCTCTGCTTCGGCGTCGCGACCTTGACGCGTGTAGAATTCAGCGAGGGTATTGAGCATGTCTCCAACATCGAGATGGTCTGGGTTCAGAGCTTTTTCGCGGATAGATACTGAGCGTTCGTAGAGTGGTACGGCTTCGGCAAATCGGCCTTGGCTCGCGTACATCAGAGCGAAATTGTTGAGGAGCGTTCCAACGTCTGGGTGGTCGCGGCCCAGCGCACTCTCACGGATGGAAAGAGAGCGCCTGAAGAGCGGTTCGGCTTCGGTGTGGCGACCTTGTTGTAGGTATACCCCAGCAAGGTTGTTGAGCGCGCTTCCAACATCTGGATGATTGGGCCCCAACGCTTTCTTGCTGATATGTAGCGCGCGCTTGTAGAGCGGTTCAGCTTTGTCGTAGCGGCCTTGGGCACGAAACAGTGCGGCAAGGTTTTTGACGTACGCTCCGATAACTAAATTATCGCGATCAAATTTTGCCTCGGCGAGCGTGAGGGCACGCTTGGCAAGCGGGATACCGGCGGCATACTTGCCTGCGCGATAGAGCTGCAAGACCTTCTCGTTCAAACTCGCGAGGTCTCTATTTTCCTGCGCCGCTGCGGGTTTATGCGCAGCGCACAACAGAAAAATTGCAATCAGTACCGAACGTGACATTATCCGCTCCGGATCAAGTGCCCTTGGGGACCAATACTAGCAGGTTGTGTACGGTTGGTCAGCGGTGGATGGCGTGCTCTATCCGATCCAACGCAACCTGACGCAACGGATGCGCGACGACGCTCTACGCGACGGGAAGATCGACGGGATGCAGGCATGGGCCGGTCAATCGGCCCGGCTCGCAACCTCCAAGCCGGCGTCCGACATCGTCACCGAGCTATGGGATGATGCACAGGAGCACCTTGCCGGCTAGGTGGGCGTACGGGGCGGTTAGTTCGTGCCTTCACCCGGTACCGCGGGGTATCCACATTGCAAACCTCGGCATAATTCACTAGCCCGCAGCCATGTTGCCAATCGAACAGCTCATTGCATTTACCGTCATTTTCGCCACTGATTCGATCACCCCGGGACCGGCGGTTGCTGCGGTATTAGCCCGTTCAGCCACGTCGAGCGCTGTGCGTACGATACCGTTTGTAACTGGACTTGTTGTCGGCGATTTGATCGTCTTCGGGCTTGCAGTGGCGGGGCTGGCTGCACTCGCGGCAGCGCTTGGCCCGGTGTTTTGCATCATCAAATGGGCCGGCATCGCATACCTGCTTTACCTTGCGTATCGCCTTTGGACTGCCACTCCTGCGGAATTGACTGCGCAAATCGGCGAAGGAGCCGGAACCCGATCCTTCTGGTTCGGTGCAATGCTGCCCCTCGGTAATCCAAAAGCCATCGGCTTCTACGTTGCTTTGCTTCCAGCAATCCTCGATCCGACAGTTCTGACCTGGGCGGCATGCATAGAGTTGGCTGTTGTCATTTCAGTTGTTTGGTTCGGCGTGTTGTATGGCTATACCATTGCCGGGGATAGGGCGAGCCGGATGATTAAAACGCCGCGCGCGCAGGTGGTATTGAACCGATGCTCAGCTGGAGCGATGATCGGGGCGGCTGGAACGATTGCAGCGCAGCGTTAGGCCCGTGCCTTCACCGTGGTGAGTGCCGGGATCACCGTGCGCCGACTTAGAAACCTCGTCCGACCGTCTGGCAGCCTTGGACGGTCAAGAGGAGCATTGTCCTCGGACGTGTTCCCGTTGGGCAGCACCCAGCCGGTGCGCATCGCGCGCAAGCAACAACATTATATGTGCTGCCCGCCGCGCCACGTGCTCCGCACAGCAACGCAGACGCCTACTTCTTCGGTGATGGCGTATCGCGGACCCATGTGTTGCCGCGCTGGTGGGTCATCTCGAAGGTCATTGCCGTGACCTTCCAGCCGTCGGGCGTGCGGGCGAGTGCGTGGGTATAGCTGCCCTAGACTTCCCACAACGGGTCGCCATTTCCCTCCATCTTGTTCCACGCATGGCCCTGCGAATAGATCGTCGCCGTGTCGCCATCGACCGTCACAAGGCCATGGCCGCGCTGGTGATGGCTCTCCTTTTTGGGGCCGAGGTTCGCGGACCACGCGGCGATCAGCGCATCAGACGGGATCGTCGCCGGGGGCTGCCCGCTCAGGGTCGAAAAATCCACCGTCACCGTGTCGGCAAAAAAGCTGCGGGCTTTGGACCGGTCTTTTCGGTCGACGGCGATTTCGATCTCGGTCGGGATACGCTGGATCGCGCGCGCGATACTCTTAACGAGCGGCGGTTCCGGGTAGGTGTCCTGAGCGGGTGAGCAGTGCGGATACGCCGATCTGGAGAAGTAAGGGCGCAGAGTGCCATCGCCGCACCGCTGAGACAACGCGGGCACTCGGTACACACCAGCACGCATGGCGCTAGCGCGCCGCCGGGTTAACCAACGCTGCCGGCAAGTTGTGACAGCAAGGCGGGTTCCGCTACCTCTTTCATACCCGTCACTGCGGAAGGAATGAGCGTGTCCGGAACCGTTTTTCTCGAAGCCAATGCTTACAGCGTGTCGGAGAGCGATGACGCGGTGCGCGTGACGATCCGGCGGACGGGAGACCTCTCGCAGCCGGTCGTGATCGAGTACGGGCTGGACGCCGATACCGCGACCGTCGGCGTAGACTTCCTCGGTATCGGCGGCACCGTCACCATGCCGGCGGGGGCCGATCGCGCGGTGGTCTCGGTGCCCATCCTGGACGAAGATTTGAGCGAGCCGACGGAAACCTTCACGCTATCGCTCATCGAGGTATCGAGCGGGGCGCTACAATTTCCCCGCACCGCCCGGATCGATATTCTGGACGACGAGAACCCGGTGACCGAACCGCCCGAGCCGCCGCTCGTCTCGGATTTCGATGTCACGCAGGAGGTCTTGACGACGACCTCGGACGCGCCTGTCGCGCTGGAGTTCGTGCCCGGGGAGCCCGCGCAGGTGCTGATCGCCGAGAAAGGCGGGCAGGTGCGCGTGTTCGATCTCGAGACCGAGACGTACCAGCAGGCGGATTTTCTCGACATTTCGGATCAGGTGAACAGCGCGCGGGATCGCGGACTGCTAGACATCGCCTTTCACCCGGATTTCGAGAACGAACCGTACGTCTACGCCTTCTATGTCGTCGATCCACCGGAGACGGCTGGCAGGACGGGGAACGCCGGTCGCGAGGGGGAGGGAAACCGCTATGCGTACGTCTCGCGTTTCGAGGTTCGGGAGGAAAATGGCGCGCTCGTCGCCGTAGAAGGCAGCGAGGTCGTCCTCGTGGGCGGCGCTGGACGCTCACTGTCCGACATCTCCGGCGGCGGGGCCGTCAACAGCACATCGCGAAGCAATGCCGACCTTCCGGCATCGGACATCGATCCAGACACCGGCGCGTTCCGCCAGGATTACATCAAGGTCGACTCGACCTCGCATGCCGGCGGATCGCTCGCGTTCGGCCCAGACGGCGCGCTCTATGTCTCGATCGGCGACGGCACATCGTTCAACTACGCCGACCCACGCACGCTCAGCGTGCAATCGCTCGATGCATTGGCTGGAAAAATTCTCCGTATCGATCCGCTGACGGGTGACGGGCTTGCCGACAACCCATTCGTTACCAACGCCGGTGGGGACCTTTCCCAGAACGCTGCCAAGGTCTACCAGCTCGGACTGCGCAATCCGTTCTCGATGGGGTTTGACGACGACGGCCGGTTGTTCAGCACGGACACCGGCTGGTTCTCTTTCGAGGAGGTAAATGCCGGCGGGGCGGGCGCGAACTCTGGTTGGCCGTTCTTCGAAGGCGGCGACAATGGGACGTTGGTGCGCGCGCCGCGATACCGCGACCTCCCGGAAGCGCAGGCGTTCTACGATGCTGTCGACCGCGGCGAGATCGACATCACGGCCCCCTATCGCGGCTTTGCGCACGCGAACTCAGCGCCTGGTTTCCAGGTTCAGGCGATTACCGGCGCGGACGATGTCCTGACCGGCAACGCGTATCCCGATGCGCTGCGCAACCACTATTTTTTCTCCGATATCACGCAGGGCGAACTCTACGCCGTCGATGTCAACGACCGGCGCGACCTCGTCTTTCTCGAAAAGGAAGCCGATGGCGTTGGCCCGGCTCATATCGCGCTCGGCCCCGACGGGTTTCTTTATTTCGCGGACGTCGTCACGAACAAGGTTGGCCGCTACCGGATCGAACGGGATGGCGAGACGCGCGTGTTCGACGACCCAACGCGGGTTCAGAAGGAAAATGGTACCGGGGATACGTTCGTCGTCGACGGCACAGCGGATGCGTTCATCGTCAATCGCACGAACGACGGAACCGGGGTCATCGTCTACACTGCGGACCGGGCGGATGACCGCTACGACCTGCTCTTCGGGTTCGACACCGTGTCGTTCACGGATCGGTCGATCGACCTTGCCGGCCTCTTTGGTGACGGCACCCCCGACGTGGAGGATATTCCAGGCGTCGTGCAGAGCCTTACCGGTATCGGCGACGCGGACCGATTTATCATCGACGGTGTCGCCAGCGACTACACGGTCGGGCCGACGAACGATAGCCTCGGCACGATCGTCTACACCCGTGCGGATGATAATGACGATTACGATCTGCTCTTCGGCTTCGAGGAGATCGTCTTCCGCGACCAGGTGGTGGATCTGCGGGACGATGCGGGCGGCGGCACGATCATCGACGATCCCTCGCGTAACGAATCGCTCACCGGCACGTCGGGCATCGATACATTCCGGATCGATGCCGATGCGGATCAGTTTGTCATCGGGCGGACTAACGACGGGCAGGGCGCGATCGTCTACACCCGCGATCGCGACGACGACGTATTCGACCTGTTGTTCGACTTCGAGTTCGTCGCGTTCAACGATGCGACGGTCGATCTGGCAGACATTTTCGGTGGCGGTGGCACGGTGCGCGATGATCCAGGCGCGACGCAGATCCTCACGGGCGTTGGCGAGGCCGATCGCTTCGTGATTGCCGGGGCATCGAACGACTACCGGATCAACCCAACGAATGACGGGACGGGGACCATCGTCTACACCGCCGACCCGACGGATGATGCCTACGATCTGTTGTTCGGTTACGAGGAAGTCAGCTTTTCCGACCGCACGATCACGCTCGGCGACGACGGGCTGCCGATCTGACACGCGGCCGCGGCTGGCCGAACTCCCAAGCAAGGCTTGCTAGGCCGTTGCTGCCTTGCGGTCAGCGACGCGTTGCGCCGCGGCGGTGGCAATAGCCTCCCGCGCATCCTCGAGCGGGGTCCCGGGATCGAATGGCGCGATGGCGAGGCGCTGCGCCACAGCGATCTGCGCCAGCTGATCGAGATGGGTGATGTCCACAAGCGCCTCGCGGACCGCGTCTACCCCACCTCGCTTTGCGAGGTTAAGAGTGTGGATGGAAAACGGGTCGAATTTTTTCTCCACCTCGTTTGCGGCTGAGATCGCATCTGATTCCTCAGGGGCCGCCGGGACTCGGCGCACCAGGTGTCCGCGCGGGATTGCCGTGTTCAGCACGCCGGCAAACCGGACCTCCGCCTTGATCGTTGCGAGCGCAGTCTCGGGTGAGGTTGCATCCGCGAGCACCCGGTCGAAGTAGGCGTCCTTGCGCACGCCCTTGATCGTAGAGACGGTCTTGCCCATCCCGGGTCAGGCCGCGATCTGGCCGGCGCCCGGGGCCGCTTCTAGCTCGTCAAACAGCGCGCGCACGAACGGCAGCCCGGTTCCGAATTTTTCTTCCATCGTGAGCGATTGCCCCATCCAGTCGATCGCATCGCGCAAGTCGTTGTTCAGGGGCAAATGGGTCGTGCAGACGGGATGGTCTTCCGCGATCGTGTCGATCACGAAGCGGTCGCGACCCGCGCGCGCATCAGCCCCGTCAGCCACAACTCCGTTGGCGACGCAGCGGTAGCGTCGGTCAGCAAACGCGATGGCAGCAACGTCTTCGTAGACCCGCTTGCCTTCGATGAGCATGGAGATTCGGTCGACGCCAAATTCGGAGATAAAATCCGGCTTGAACGGGACGATCACCCGATCAGCGAGTTCGATTGCGGCGAGCGAGGCCATCGAAAGGCCGGGCGGGCAGTCGTAGAGCACGACGTCGTAGGCGCGGTCGAGGCGGCGCAGCGACGAGCGGATGGGTCCGCGCACCATTTCGGCCGCCGCATTCGGGTCCTTCGCGCCGCGGAACTGCTTGAGGATGTACTCGTTCTGCACGTCTTCGAACTCCAGCGAGCCCGGGAGGAGCGACAACTTCCCGGCCGAAAGCGCCACTTCGCCGACTGCGTGCGTCACATAGTGCTGGCGGTCCTTCGCGCGATCCGCGTCGGCATCGAGGATGGAGAAAAAATAATCCGAGATGAGCTGGTCGGCGCGGCGCAGGTCCGCCCAGCGCTGACCGCCGATCAGTGCCTGGCTAACGTTGCATTGCGTATCGAGATCGACCACGAGCACGCGCTTGGCCTGCCAGGCCGCATAAGCGGTTGCGATCGCGAGCGTCACGGTTGATTTCCCTACCCCGCCCTTGCGGTTGGCGATCGCTATCCGTTGCGTCATGGCTGATGCTCTTCCGGGGTCGAGGGGCGCCGCCGCATGCGGCATTCACAAGCGCTAACCGCTAAGTGATTCAGGAGGTTGGGCGGGAGATGCGGACGGGGAAAAGCTGTGGATAGCCCTACCCGGTGAGACAGGAACCGACGACATGACCGATGGCTCTTCGCAGCACGCCACGCCGCACCTGGCGGGCCTGAACGGGGATGATCGCGGGCAGCTATCCCGGGGCGAGGATCACCTCCTGGTCACGGCCCGGCCGCGCTTTCCGTGGGTCGGGGGAGATCTGCAGACGTTGCGCAGCGTGCTCGTGCGCCCGGCACAAATCGATGCCGGTTCGAGGCATCGGATCAGCGTCACGATGGATGACGGCACCGGGGATACCCTGACCGGTGAGCTCTGCCGCCCCCGCGCGGCTGGCGAACCCAAGGCTGTCGCCGCCGATTGCAGCGATCCCGGGCGCCCGCTGGTCGTGCTCTTTCACGGGCTCGGCGGCTGCTTTGACAGCCCTTACATGCGCGCAACCACGGCGGCCCTGCTCGAGGAAGGCTATGCGGTGCTGCGGATGAGCATGCGGGGCGCGCATCCGGGCGGCGCGCCGAGCGCGGGGATGTATCATGCCGGGCGGGCGGACGATGCGCTCAGCGTTCTCGACGGACTTGCGCGTGACGTCATCGGCGATGGGGCCGCAGCTCACGGTATTGTCGCTGTCGGCTTTTCACTCGGCGGCAATGTGCTGCTGAACCTGTTCGCACCGAGCCGCATCGCGCGTCTGACGGCGGCGTTACGTGGCGCCATGACCGTCTCGGCGCCGATCGATCCGGCGCGCGCGGTGCAGCAGATCAGGCGCGCCCGCAATCGGCTTTACGAACGCTGGCTCATGAAGCGCATCGCAACACAGTTTGCCGGCGTTGCCGGGAGCGATACGCCAGCTGTTCGGCGCCAGCTGGCCGATTGTACGAACGTCCGGGAATTCGACGAGACGTTCACGGCACCGCGGAATGGTTTCGCCGATGCCGAGACCTATTACACGCAGGTTGCAGGCGCGCAGTTCGTCCCTTCGATCTCGGTGCCTACGCGCATGATCCACGCCCATGACGATCCGTGGATTCCGGTGGAGAGTTATCAGGACCTTATCGGCGGATTTTCAGAAGACACAGAACTCCATCTCTGCGCGAACGGAGGACACGTCGGCTTTCACCACGCCGGAGCGACACGCGCTTACCACGACCGCGTACTGCTCGATTTTCTCTCCGCTCTGGCGCTGCGCACCTGAGAGCTACGATCTGAGAGCCGCGCATCGAAGCCGCCCTTAAAGCAGGCTCGCCTCGATCAATCGAAGGGCGGATCCTCGATGGTATCGGAGGTGTCGTCCGCTTCCCCGCTCGGAGTCATAGCGTCGCCGCCGTCCGGTGACCCTGGCTCAGGTGCCTCGCCGTTCTCGTCCGGGTCATCCGGCTCTTCGCCATCGTCCGGAATATGCTCCACGCTCACCACGCGCTCGTTCTCTGCAGTGTGGAAGACGCGGACACCCTGCGTGTTGCGACCGGCGATGCGGACGTCGTGGACCGGAGTGCGGATGAGCTTGCCGGCGTCGGTCACCAGCATGATCTGATCAGCGTCTTCGACCGGAAAGCTCGCGACGAGCGGGCCGTTACGGTCATTGACGACCATGCCGACGATGCCTTTGCCACCACGGCCGGTGACCCGGTATTCATAGGCAGACGAGCGTTTGCCAAAGCCGTTCTCACTCAGCGTGAGAACGAATTGCTCCTTGGCTGACAGTTCCGCATAGCGTTCCGGCGAAAGCTCACCGCCCTCGGCGGTGTCTTCCGGATCAAGCTCGACCTCTCCATCTTCGTCGCCGGCGGCACGGCGGGCGGCGTTGGCCTGCTTGAGGTAGGCTGTGCGCTCGCTCGGGTCAGCTTCCACATGGCGCAGGATCGCCATGCCGATCGCACTGTCGCCCTTCGCAAGATTAATCCCCCGCACGCCCGTTGAGTTGCGGCTCGCGAAGAGCCGCACGTCGCTCGCCCGGAACCGGATCGCCTGCCCCCCGGCGCTCGTCAGCAACACATCGTCGTTCTCGGTGCAGATCGCGACGCCGAGGATCGCGTCATCGTCATCGAGCTTCATTGCGATCTTGCCGTTGCGGTTGATCGTCGTGAAGTCCGACAGATCGTTCCGCCGCACGCTGCCCGACACGGTCGAGAACATCACGTTGAGATCGGCCCAGGCGCTTTCGTCCTCGGGCAGCGGCATGATGGTGGTGATACGCTCGTCATCCCGCAGTGGGAGAATATTCACCAGCGCCTTGCCACGTGATTGGGGCGTGCCGATCGGCAGGCGCCAGACTTTCAGCTTATAGCAAATGCCGCGGGAGGAGAAAAATAGGATCGGGGTGTGTGTGTTCGAGATGAACAGCTTGGTGACGAAATCCTCGTCCTTGGTCTGCATGCCACCGCGGCCTTTGCCGCCGCGCCGTTGGGCGCGGTAGGTCGAGAGTGGCACCCGCTTGATGTAGCCGGCGTGGCTGACGGTGACGACCATGTCCTCGCGCTGGATGAGGTCTTCGTCGTCCATTTCACCGTCGAACTCGACGATCTCGGTACGCCGCGGCGTGCCGAACTGCTCGCGGATCTCGGTCATCTCCGCCTTGATAATGCCGACGATGCGGGCGCGCGATGCGAGGATGTCGAGGTAATCACGAATTTCCTCGGCGAGTGTGTTCAACTCGTCGGCGATCTCGTCACGGCCGAGGGCGGTCAGGCGCTGAAGGCGCAGCTCGAGAATCGCACGCGCCTGTTCTTCCGACAGACGATAGGTGCCATCTTCCTGCACCGCATGGCGCGGGTCGGCGATCAATTCGACAAGCGGGGCGATGTCGCGCGCCGGCCAATTACGCTCCATCAGCTGTTCGCGCGCGGTTTGCGGGTTCGGCGCGTTGCGGATGAGCGCGATTACCTCGTCGATATTAGTAACGGCGATCGCAAGACCAACAAGCACATGCGCCCGCTCACGCGCCTTGCGAAGCAGGAACTTGGTCCGCCGCGAGACGATCTCTTCGCGAAACGCATTGAAGGAGGTGATGAAGTCCTTGAGGTTCAGCGTCTCCGGCCGGCCGGCGTTGAGCGCTACCATGTTGCAGCCGAACGAGGTCTGCAGCGGAGAAAAACGATAGAGCTGGTTGAGGACGACATCCGGGACGGCATCCCGCTTGAGCTGGATGACGACGCGCATTCCCTCGCGGCTCGTTTCATCCCAGATGTTCGTGATGCCCTCGACCTTCTTGTCGCGCACCAACTCGGCGATCTTGTCGATCATCGTCTTCTTGTTCACCTGATACGGGATCTCGGTGACGATGAGCGCTTCGCGGTCTTTCTTGAGCTGCTCGGTATGCACCTTCGCGCGCATAACGACGGAGCCGCGGCCCTTGTGGTAGGCGCCGCGGATGCCGGTGCGCCCGAGGATGAGCCCGCCGGTTGGAAAGTCCGGCCCCTTCACGATCTCGTTCAGCGCCTCGACATCGATTTCCGGGTCGTCGAGGTGTGCCAGACAGGCGTCGATCACCTCCTCCAGATTGTGAGGAGGAATATTCGTCGCCATACCAACGGCGATGCCGCCGGCGCCGTTCACAAGCAGATTGGGGAAGCGCGCAGGCAGCACCGACGGCTCGGTCTCGCTGCCATCGTAGTTCTCGCGGAAGTCGACGGTATCCTTGTCGATGTCTTCGAGTAGCGAGTGTGCCGCCTTGGCGAGACGGCACTCGGTATAGCGCATCGCGGCTGGTGGATCGCCGTCGACCGAGCCGAAGTTGCCCTGGCCGTCAACCAGCGGAAGACGGAGCGAAAAATCCTGGGCCATACGCACGAGCGAGTCGTAGATCGCGCTGTCACCATGGGGATGATATTTACCCATCACGTCACCGACGACACGGGCGGACTTCTTGTAGGGCCGGTTAAAGGCGAGGCCCATTTCGTTCATCGTGTAGAGGATCCGCCGGTGCACTGGCTTCAGGCCATCCCGCACATCCGGAAGGGCTCGGCTAACGATCACGCTCATTGCGTAATCGAGATACGAGCTCTTCATCTCGTCGGAGATCAGGATCGGGCGGATATCGGACGGGCCGTCGCCATCGGTCGGAGGGTTCTGATCGGACACGTTTTCGCTCGTTCATGGGGCCCGCAGGCTAGCGCTCGGGAAGGGTACGCGCGGGGCGCGTCGAGGCCGTGGGGCGATGGTCGCGCGCTCGAGCCGACGACGACCCACCGCACGAGTTGTATGGCGTCGGAGGTTAGTCGATTCAGCGCCGGACTGCCAGTTCTGCGCGGGGGTGTTGCGCGCCAACCGGCCGCGGACTACCCGGGGGCCATGGACACCGTCTTTGCAACGCTCGGCCTGCCGTCGGAGACGCTTATCGCAGCGATCACCACGCTGGTCGTCGTGGTAGATCCGCTTGGCCTGGCGCCGATCTTTCTGAGCGTTACCACTGGCGCCAGCTCGGCGCAGCGTCGCCGGACCGCACAGCTCGCGTGCCTGATTGCCTTTCTTATTCTGGCCGCGTCGATTGTCGGTGGTGCTGCACTGCTCAGCGCACTCGGCATCTCGCTGCCGGCGTTCCGCGTCGCAGGTGGTTTGCTGCTGTTCTACACGGCGTTCGAAATGGTGTTCGAGCGGCGCTCGGTGCGCAAGGGCGAGACGGCGGAAGAGGCGACCGAGGGCGGTGCCACAGCCGGCGGGCCGGACATGGAAACACTGCGGATGATCGCGGCTTTCCCGCTTGCCATCCCTCTGATGGCTGGGCCCGGCGCAATCGCGGCCTGCATCCTGCTCGCCGACCAGATCGGCCAAACAGCGATGGGCACGGGCGTGCTGATCGGGATCGCTGGGCTCGTGTGCCTCGCCTGCCTGGTGGTGTTTCTGCTTGCGGGGCCCATCGACCGACTGCTCGGCTCGATCGGTCGAACCGTGCTTTCTCGTCTCCTCGGGGTGATCCTCGCCGCGCTGGCGGTTCAGTTTATCGCAGACGGCGTGCTGCGTCTGAGCGGCACGACTTAGCTTGCGGCCCCGGCACGCGCGTCGCCAGCGAAGCGCTCAGCGGCCGGGAAGCTTCACCAATACCGTGCGCTGGCTTCGGCCATGGACGCTATCGTAGGCGCGCACCCGCACCTCTTGCACGCCGGGCGACACTGCCACGCCGGTGAGGCTGCGGGTAAATGGCTGCTCGTCGACATGCGGGTGAAACAGGGTGCGCTTGCCGAGCACCGTTCCATCAGCCGCGACGATGTCCCAGGCGTTGGCATAATGCTCCCATCCGGTATCGCCGTGCCGCAACGTGACCCGGAACGTGAAGGTATCTGGCGCGCTTTCGGCGACGGCGACCGCCTCGACGATCTCCACATCCCCGGCGTCTGCCGGCGCGTCGATCGCAACCGCGCTGCCGGCAAGCAGTACGATCAGTGCCACCCGTATCGCACACGGTTTCACTGCTTCCGCCTCCCTCACTGTGCCGGGTTGCGACTAGCACATCCAGGCGACGTGTGCGACGCACGCGGCTCAGACACATAGGCTATCGGGATTCGGACCACTGCCCGCGTTCGATGGCCCGGGGGCAGGAAGGCGCGAAATGGCGAGTGGATCGAAAAAGGTTATCTACGCTGCGTTGATTGGCAACGGCCTCATCGCGATCTCGAAGTTTGCCGCGTCGGCCTACACCGGCTCTTCCGCGATGCTCTCAGAAGCGATCCACTCGTGCGTCGATACCGGTAACCAGGTCCTGCTGTTGTTCGGGCTCAAGCGCGCGGCCCGGCCCGCCGACGAAGAGCACCCGTTCGGCTACGGTATGGAGCTTTATTTCTGGGCCTTCGTCGTTGCGATCCTGATCTTTGCGATCGGCTCGGGCATCTCGATTTACGAAGGCGTGCAGAAGCTGCTGCACCCGCATCCGATGACCAGCCCGGTCGTGAACTATGTCGTGCTGATTGCGGCGATGGCGTTCGAGGGCGTCGCGTGGTGGATCGCGTGGAAGGAATTCGACAAGACGCGCGGGGACAGGGGTGTTCTCGAGGCGGTGCGGTTTTCCAAGGACCCGGCGATCTTTACCGTCCTGTTCGAGGACAGCGCAGCGATGGCCGGGCTCGTCGTGGCCTTCATAGGGGTCTTTGCCGCGCACATGCTGGAGGTGCCGTGGGCGGATGGGTTTGCCTCCATCGTAATCGGCGTCATCCTCGCCGTGACGGCATGGGTACTGGCACAGGAGACCAAGGGTCTGCTGATCGGCGAGGCGGCGGACCCGGCAACGCGGCGCGGCGTGCGCCAGATCATCGGCACCTACCCGGATGTCCGCCATCTCAACGAATTGAAGTCCATGCACCTCGGCCCGGCGGACGTGCTGATGGTCGTCTCGATCGATTTTCGGGACGGCGTGAGGTCCGCAGCCGTCGAGGAAACGGTCTCGGCGATTGAAAAGGATGTGAAGGAGCAGTTTACGGATGTCACCCGGCTGTTCATCGAGGTCCAGTCCGAGCAAGATCACGACGCGGCGCTGGCCGTTGCAAAGGCGCGTCGGGAAGGAAATGTGACGCCCGAGCCTGCTGATCTTGAAGCTGCCGATGTCGAGCCTGCCGATCCCAAACTTGCGTGACCTTGGCTGGCGCGACCTCGGCTGGCACGACCTCGGCTGGCATAACCTCGGCTGTATCCCGGCTTGGACACGAACGGCGCCCAAGCCTAATCGCGGCGAAAAGCTGATCCAGGTCTACGTGCGCAGGGCGGAACTGTAGGTCGAGAACGGGATCGCTGACTAACGAGTGCCGGCCGGAGCCGGCGCGACAGGAGACGCATGGTCGACATCGTCAACGCGTTCAAATCGCTCGGCCAGACCGGGCTCGCGCTGCGCGGCAGTCTCGCTGGCGACCGCTTGCCGGAGCGCGTGCACCAGGCGTTGCTGGAGCAGGAAGCGGAGAGCGAGCGGCTCATCGGCTGGGCGCAGCTGCTGTTCACAGCCATTTTCACGGCGCTCTATCTTGTCTCGCCGCGCCCGGTCGACGCGCCGATGATTGGGTTGCAGCCGGTGCCGCTCGCGCTGCTCGGCTATGGTGCGTTCACCGTGCTGCGGCTCGTGCTTGCCTATCGCGGATATATGCCCGGTTGGCTGCTGGTGCTGTCGATCTGTGCGGACGTGGCGCTGGTGCTTGGGTTGATCTGGTATTTTCACATTCAGTATGCGCAGCCGCCCGCCTTCTCGCTCAAGGTGCCGACGTTCGTCTATCTGTTCGCATTTGTCTCTCTACGCGCGCTGCGGTTCGATCCGCGCTACGTCATGCTGTCAGGATTTGTCGCGGCGGCGGGGTGGCTGTTTCTCGTTGCCTGGGCGATCACGGAGAGCGAGCCGGGGACGCTCACCCGCAGCTTCACCGACTATGTGAATGGCAACCGCATTCTGCGCGGCGCAGAATTCGGCAAGGTTTTTTCCATCCTGACGGTCACGCTGGTGCTGACCTTCGCGATCTGGCGCGCTCGGCAGATGCTGCTCAAGGCGCTGACGGAAGTATCCAACGCGACCGAGCTTCGAAAATTTCTCTCCCGCGGTGTGGCCGAGACGATTGCTGACCAGGACGGGGTGTTGACTGCGGGACAGGCGAGCGAGCGCGAAGCGGCGATCGTCGTGGTGGACATCCGCGGGTTTTCGAACTTCTCGACGATGGTCAGCCCGCAGGACGTCGTCGCCATGTTGACGAGCTACCACGACCGGATCGTCCCGGTGATCAACCGCCATGGCGGTGTGGTCGATAAATTCCTCGGCGACGGGGTGATGGCGACGTTTGGCGCGGTATCGGCTTCACAGACGGCGATGCGGGATGCCGTACGGGCGATGGAGGAAATTTTGCTGACCTCCGAGCGCTGGCGGCGGCAAAACGCGGACGACCCCCGCGCCGCGGCCCTCTCCATCAACCTCGCCGGGGCCTCGGGAACGGTGGTTTTCGCAACGCTCGGCTCGGACGACCGGCTCGAATATACGGTCATCGGGCCCGCCGCGAACCTCGCCGCCAAGCTCGAGAAGCACAACAAGCGTGAGGGTACCTCCGCGTTGGTGACGGGGGAAATGTGGGCGCAGGCCGGCGCGCAGGGCTTTCGTCCGCGGGTCCGAAGCGATCAGCGGGCCGCACGCAGCGTCGACGGGATTGCCGAACCGATGGATCTTGTCGCGCTCTTCCCCTGACCGACCGGCGATTGCGAACGCTCGCTATTAATCTCTCTTTCTGTTCGACCGATTGCCACGCGACGCTTGGGCTGGAGGAAAAAGCTTACGGGACCTTAACCGAAGCTTGGTACATGGTCCGCTCGGCGTCTGTGCGCCGTCGTTCCGCGTACCGGAGAGAAAATGCCATGCGTTCCCCCCGCGTCTTCCGATTGGCACTTGCGGCTGTTGTAACCGCCGTCGGTAGCGCCGGCTTCCTCGGCGCATCGCCCGCAGCCAAGGCCAGTCCGCTTCTTGCTCTGCACCAGAAAATGAAGGTCGGCGGCAAGCTCTGCCTCGCAACGCACCGCCACACTGGATTTGCCCGCCGCGCCGGGAGCAAGCGCGCGGTTGCGCGGGCGGCGATGGCCGATTGGCGCGACTTTACAACCATGGAGTATGGCGCGGCCTGGGGCTCGTTCCGCCGCGGGCACGACCGCCGCGTCTCCTGTGAGCGGGCCAACAACGGTTGGTCATGCACGGTCTCGGCTCTGCCCTGCCGCCGCTGAGCACGTCGGCCCTACGAGCTGTGATCGACCGGACCGAGACCATAAAAAAACCCGGCTGTCGCTGGACCGCCGGGCTGATTTTAAGCGCTACCGCAACCGGGCCGCGTCACTTCTAGAAGTGACGACGGAACCGTGCGCGCGCCCGCACGCGATGACAATGGCGCGAGTAGTACACGCGGAAGCGGGGACGGAAGCACCGCGCCCGGCGGCTCAAGCGGAACCGCGGACCGGCGTGGAACCGAAAACGGGGCCTGTGGAACCGGTGGTGGCGGCGGAAACCGCGCCGGAACCGATGGCCGCGATGCCGGTGGAACCGTCGGACGCCGCGATGGCGGCGGAATCCGCGATGACGACGAAAGCTGCGACCCGAGCGAATACCACCGTGGCGAAACCGACGGCTGCCAGTCTCGACAATGCCGGCCGAACGCGACGTATCGGTCGTCGCCGCACCGATCGCGCCTACAGCGCTCGGGGCAGCAATTGGTGCTGCGGACGCTGTGCCGACCGGGCCGGCAATCAGCGCCGCCAAGCCGACGGCGGCAGAATACAACTTCAAGCGTGAGGTCATGGACACCACTCCTTGCAAAGTACTGCGGGAGATCGTCCCGACCGCGATCCACGGGCGGTTTAGCACGCCCATGCGCTCACAACGGCTGCGCCCCGACTGCGTTCGCTCACGTCTCCGTTACCTTGCTTACAACGGGACGCATTGTAGACGGTTCCCTGCGCGGCATCGCCGGTGGCGGACGCCGTCAAGATGCGTGGTCGGCCAGGCTGTCGTGCCAGATCGGGTTGGTCCAAGCGCGCCGCCCTGCCCGATCGATGACGACGAGGCGAAACCATGCGCTTTCGGCCTCCCCCAACCAGCCATTCGACAGGTCGCGCATGTCGAGCGTGGCCTCGGTGATGTCGCGTCCCTGATGGACGACGGAGCGGGACGTACCGCCGAGCACCGAGACCGTGTCGACGGGTGACGTGCGCACCTGCAACGCGTTTCCGACACGCTCGACCGCGTCGATACGCGGCCCCTGCGACGCGTACATATCGCCGTTCTTGAGTGCGGTGAGCAGCGCCTCGGGCGTATTTTCCTCCGCTTTGACGTGCACCCAGCCACCGAAGGCATCCCGCTCGAAGGTGCGGAAGTGCGCATCGTCGCTTGCGAAGGCAGTCAGGCGATGGCCGGCGTTCGCGAGTTGGTCGAGCAGATACCAGCCATCGCCACGATCATTCTCGACGGCGCAACCGTGGTTGTAGATCTCGACTGCGTGCGCGGCATCGAGGCTGATCCCGTCCTCGAAGGTCAGTTGTGACCACGCCGGGTGGGCAATGCCGATGAAGGCGCCAGCGTCGCGCGCCCGCTGTGCCAGCGCGGGTCCGTCCTCGTCCGGCTTTGTCGGCGCGAAACCGAGGGGAAGGCCGACCGCGAGAATATGCCAAAGCTCACCGACACGGGTTTGCGGCGCATGGAGTTCAGCGCCGATCAGCGTGGTGAAGTCGCTGCTCCGGTGCGCACGCGTATCGGCGAGCGGCCAATCGAAGTCGGCGACAAAATGCTCGGAGAGCACGGCGAAGTCGTAGCCTGCGGTGCGGTAGGTCTCGAGGACCTCCTGCGGCGCCAGGGCGCCGTCAGAAAGCGTCGAGTGCGTATGGATGTTCCCGCGCCAGAAGCGACCGGGGAGGGAAAATGCGCGCAGTAGGGTCATCGTCGGATCGGCTTGCTGTAGCGGCGTACGCGGGGAATGTCTCCACGGGCTTTGGCACCCTGTCAGACGGTCCGGCTGAGTGCTCTGCCGAGCGTGATGCTAGCCCATCCGGATAACAGCATGACCGCAGACGAACGCAGCCACGCCCCGCAGGGAGACGGAGGCCCGATCACGTGATGCGCCGACGTTGATAACCGCCAAGCATGCCGCCGCGCTTCGCACTTATCGTGCGGGAGTTGACCCCCATCCAGCCAACTTCGCCACTCAGCCGCCCGTACTCGATCTTGGGGCATCGATCCATCACGACAGCGAGGCCGCCGGCGTCCGCGATCCGCGCGGCTTCTTCGCTGATGACACCGAGTTGCAGCCACAGCACGCGCGCCCCGATCACGACCGCTTCACCTGCGATGGCCGGCGCGGCCTCGGACGGACGGAAAACATCGACCATGTCGATCGGCGCTTCGATGCTCTCGAGATCGGCGAAGACCAGTTGCCCATGAATTTCACTCCCGGCGAGACGCGGGTTCACGGGAAAGACGACGTAGCCCTTTTCGAGCAGGTACTTGAGGACGAAATAGCTCGGCCGGGCAGGATTGTCGCTCGCGCCGACCATGGCGATCATCCGGGTCTCGCGCAGGATGCGGCGCATGAAAGCGTTCTCATCTTCGCGCGCGCGCCTCGGTGACAATGCAGCGTCAGTCACGCGGGTCATCCGGCGTCGGCGCGACGTCGCTCGCCCCATCCGACGCATCGTCGTGTTCGTCGGTGTCGGCGGCCGCGCGCTCCCATGATGGCGGCCGACGCTCCAGAA
>JBCBJG010000015.1:0-22465 GCA_038523655.1 Pseudomonadota bacterium
CGCGATCGTCGTTATGGCGGTCTCGGTGCGCGCACGATGGCGTGACGGTGCGGATGTAATGGCGGACGGTGACCGCGACACGCCAGGCGCAGCAGACGTACCGGGCTCAAAAAGTGCGCAGCCCGCCGAACGCGCGGTCGCAGGCAACGTCGCCGGCGAAATCTCCCTACCCAACGGTCGCAAACCTTCTCGCCTCGGCGATGATTTTCATCTGCGGATCGCCTCGGGCCTCGTCATCGCCTCCCTCGCGCTCGCGGCCACCTGGCTCGGCACGTTTTGGTTCACCGCGCTCATGGTGATCGGGGGGGTGCTGCTGCTGTTCGAGTGGTCGCGGATCACCCGCGGCACCATCACGGACGTGGCGCTCGCGCTTAGCATCGCTGGGCTCGTTGCCATGGTCGTGGCGTTCGATATGGCGCCCGCCTGGTTTGCGCCGGTCCCCGGGTGGCTGATTATCGGAGTGGTTGCGGCGATCGCGCTGCAGGCGTTGTTCGGCCGCGACTGGCGGGGGGGAACATTCGCCACATTCGGGCTCGACTACATTGCGCTACCAGTGCTCGCGATGCTGTGGCTTCGGGCCGACCCGTCGGGTGGGTTGCTTGTGACCGTGTTTCTCTTCGTCGTCGTGTGGGGGACGGACATCATGGGTTATGTCGCCGGGCGATACTTCGGAGGCCCGAAACTCATTCCTGCGATCTCGCCCAAGAAAACCTGGTCCGGCGCGATCGGCGGTACGGCGGTAGCTGTGCTCGGTGGTGCGGGCATTGCGATGTTGGAGCCCGAAGCGAGTTTTGCCCGCATGGCGCTGCTGGCGCTCGTGTTCTCGTTGATTTCGCAGGCCGGCGACCTGTTCGAATCCGCGATAAAGCGACGGTACGACGTGAAGGATTCCGGTGCGCTGATCCCGGGCCACGGCGGGCTGCTCGACCGGGTCGACGGCTTGCTGTTCGCGGCGGTTGGCGCAGCGCTGTTCGCCTTGCTCGCCGGCCCACTCGATACGCCTGCGCGGACGATCCTGGTTGGGTCAGCCGGATGAACGAGATGCGCTCGTCGGCCCGCGCGTTTCAGGCGCGCTGCGTGCCGCTGCCCAACCCGGCTCCGAAGAGATCCGATCAGCCCCGCCGGATCAGCATTCTCGGGGCGACCGGGTCAATCGGGCAAAGCACACTCGACATTGTCCGTCGAAATCCGGGCGCTTACGACGTCGTGGCGCTCACCGCGCAAAGCCGGGTCGATCAGCTCGCGGCGCTCGCACGGGAATTCGCTCCCGAGATCGTAGCGGTCGGTGACGCGCAACATCACACGGCGCTCAAGGACGCCCTCGCTGGGACCGATATCGATATCGCGAGTGGTGAGGACGGGCTCGTCGCGGCGGCGGAGCGGCCGTGCGACTGGGTGATGGCAGCGATCGTGGGGTTGGCCGGCCTGCGCCCAACGATGGCGGCGATGCAGGCTGCTGACACCATCGCGCTTGCGAACAAGGAATGTCTTGTCTCCGCCGGTTCGGTTTTCACCCGTGCGATGGATGCCCACGGCACCACGCTGATCCCGGTGGACAGTGAACACTCGGCCGCCTTTCAGGCGATCGACCCGAGCGGGTTCGCGACGATCGAGACGATTACGCTGACGGCCTCGGGTGGCCCGTTTCGCACCTGGCCGGCCGACAAAATTTCCTCCGCGACGCGGGATGAGGCCCTCAACCATCCGAGTTGGGAGATGGGGCCGAAGGTGACGATCGACAGCGCGACGCTGATGAACAAAGGCCTCGAAGTTATTGAGGCCTGGCATCTGTTTCCGCTCGAGAGCCGGCAGATCGATGTCGTTGTGCATCCGCAGTCGACGATCCACTGCCTCGTCTCGTACGCGGATGGATCGGTCCTCGCGCATTTAGGTGCGCCGGATATGCGGACACCCATCGCCTTTGCGCTCTCGTGGCCCGCGCGGATGCATGTCCCGGTTGCGCGGCTCGATCTTGCGGCGCTTGGCCGCTTGGACTTCGAAGCCCCCGACACCGAACGGTTTCCGTGCCTTGCGCTCGCTCGCGGTGCGTTGGAGCGAGGCGAGGCGGCATGTACGGTGCTCAACGCGGCAAACGAGATTGCCGTTGCCCGGTTTCTCGATGGCGGCATGTCGCTCGACCGCATCGCCGCAACGGTGGAAGCCACGCTCGAAAGGGCGGAACAGGCGGGGCTCATCGCTCCGCTCGAGGGAATCAGCCAAGTGTACGCGCTTGATGAGGAAGCGCGGGCGCTGGCACAGGCGTTGCTCTGATCCCTGCACTGCCCATATGCATGGGCACTGCCGGCGTGCAGGACCGAAAACAGACGACGATCGTCAGACGGTCGCCGCGTTCGTGAGGTAGCGATCCCGCATGGATATTCTCTCGCAGATCCCTTCGGTCAGTTGGCACATCCTGGTTTATGTGCTGCCGCCGTTCTTGTTCGTGCTCACCATGGTCGTGTTCTTCCACGAGCTCGGCCATTTCCTCGTGGCTCGCTGGTGCGGCGTGCGGGTCAAGGCGTTCTCGCTCGGCTTCGGCAAGGAGCTGGCCGGCTTCACCGACAAGCACGGCACGCGTTGGCGGCTCTCGTTGCTGCCGCTCGGTGGCTACGTCCAGTTCATGGACGATGATAACGCGACCAGTGTGCCGACCTCCGGCCAGGAGGTCGCCGGGAGCGACGATGATAGCGGCCGGTTCCATACCAAGCCTCTGTGGCAGCGTACGGCAGTGGTTGCGGCAGGTCCGCTCGCGAACTTCCTGCTTGCGATTGTTATTTTTGCGGGCGTCTACCTGGTGGTCGGCGAGCGCACGCTCGCGCCCCGGGTGGATGATGTGGTCGCGGAAAGCGCGGCCGCCGAAGCGGGCTTCGAGAAAGGCGATGTGATCCTCGCGATCAACGGCGAGCAGATTTCATCCTTCCGCGAGCTTGTCCGGCTCGTCACCGCGGCCGCTGACATTCCGATGACGTTCCAGATCGAGCGTGACGGGCGGCCGATTACGCTGACGGCGACGCCCAAGCGCCAGGAAATCACCGATCGGTTCGGCAATACCTACAAGCAGGGGCGGCTCGGAATTTCGCAGAGCGCGACGCCGGCGGAGCGCGAAAGCAAAAGCGTCGGGCCGATCCGTGCACTCGCGCTCGGGGTCGACGAGACGTATTTCTACACGTGGCGAACGCTGCAGTTCATCAAGGACATCTTCGTTGGTCGCGAGGAGGTGAAGCAACTCGGCGGTCCCATCCGGATCGCCAAGGTATCGAGCGATTTCGCGACCCTCGGCCCGCAAGCTCTGATCCAGATTGTGGCGGTGCTGTCGATCAGCATCGGCCTGCTGAACCTGTTCCCGGTACCCATGCTCGACGGGGGGCATTTGCTCTTCTACGCCATAGAGGCAATTCGGGGACAGCCACTCAGCGAAAGGGCTCAGGAGTTCGGTTTTCGAATTGGTCTGACGCTCGTCATCATGTTAATGATTTTTACAACTTGGAACGACGCCACGTGGTTGGTGTCCTGATCCTGTCTTGATGGTGGTGCCTTGGAGAGGCGCGGCCTTTGAGGTGCGAGAAGGTGCGGTTCACAAGTTGCGAGCGGTGCGAGGCTGGCGCTGCTCACGGGGGGATTGCGGTCATCTTGATGACGCGAATCCGCCATAGTTGGGGTGTCTTGCGTGAAGTCGGCCGGAGAGCCGCGCACGGTTGACGCCCGGGGGACAGGGCGTTGTTGAGGGGCACAGCCAAAGCATGCCGCCGCATTTTGGAATTATTGCCCGAACCGCAGGGGTAGCGGTTTGGGCCTTCGTCGCGCTGGTATTCACCGGTATCGCGAGCCATGGGATCGGGCACTCCGGCGCCACGGGCAGCGCGTGGGTCAGTGCTGCGTCGGCGCAGACGATCCGGCAGATCCGTGTCGAGGGAAATCGGCGGGTCGAGCCGGAAACGGTCCGCACGTATCTCACATTCAATGAAGGCGATGCCTACGACGAGTTCGAGGTGGACGAGTCGTTGAAGGCGCTGTTCGCGACGGGACTGTTCTCGGACGTTCAAATCGACCGGAACGGCGGCACGATCGTCGTTCGCGTGGTCGAGAGCCCGATCGTCAATGTCGTCGCGTTCGAGGGGAACTCTTCCGTCGACGATGCGACGCTGGCCGGCGAGGTTCAGCTCAAGTCCCGCTCCGTGTTCACCCGCGCCCGGGTGCAGGCGGATGTGCAACGCATTCTCGATGTCTACACGCGCCAGGGTCTGTTCGCGGCGACGGTTGAGCCAAAAATTATCGTGCTCCCGCAGAACCGCGTGAACCTGGTGTTCGAGATCCAGGAAGGCGGCGACACCAACGTCAAGTCCATCAACTTCGTGGGCAACCGCTCTTTCACGGACAGCGAACTCGAAAGTGCGATTACGACGACGGAGACGGGCTGGTTCAGCTTTCTGAGCGGCTCCAACGTCTACGATCCGGACCGGCTCAATCTCGATCGCGAGCTGCTGCGCCAATTTTACCTGAAGAACGGATATGCGGACGCGCAGGTGCTGGCTGCAGTTGCTGACATTGATCAAAGCGGCACCGGTTTCTTCATCACGTTCACGATCGATGAGGGCGAAAAATACGCCTTTGGCGACGTGCAGATTGAGAGTGCGCTTCAGGAAGTCGACGTCAGCGCGCTGTCAATCCCGCTACAGGCGCAGCCCGGCGCGACGTACAATGCCGCGCTCGTTGAGAAAGATATTGAGCGCATCACACTTGCCGTCGCGGAAGATGGCTATGCCTTTGCCCGGGTGCGCCCGCGCGCACAGCGCGATCCGATCGGCCGTACGATCGGGGTGACCTACGCCGTCGAGCAGGGGCCGCGTGTCTATATCGAGCGCATCGAAATCTTCGGGAACACCCGTACGGAAGACAAGGTCATCCGACGTGAGTTCCGCCTCGTTGAGGGCGACGCGTACAACCAGCTTCTGGTGAACCGGGCCGAGCGGCGTCTGAAAGCACTCGGGTTTTTCAAATCGGTGCAGGTGCGTCGCTTGCCGGGCGTGTCCCCGGACCGGGTGGTACTGCAGGTGGCAGTGGTCGAGGATTCGACCGGTGACCTGTCGTTCGGTGGCGGCTTCTCGACCAACGAGGGCCTGATTGCCGACGTGAGCATCACCGAGCGCAACCTGCTCGGCAAAGGGCAGTTCCTGCGCGCGAAGGTGGCGGGCAGTGCCGAACGGCTCCAGTTCGATCTTGGCTTCACCGAGCCGCGCTTCCTGGACCGCAACCTCGCGGCCGGCTTCGATGTGTTCCACAAGGAAGTCGACCAGAGCGATTCCTCATCGTTCAAGAGCCGCAAGACGGGCGGTGGCATCCGTCTTGGCTTCCCGCTGGCGCAAAACCTCACGGGCCGGGTGCGCTACAATCTGGTGCGCGACCAGCTCTACGACGTGGAGGACAACGCCAGTCTCGCGGTACGTGACGCGGTCGGGTGTCAGTCGCAGGCCGTGCAGCCGACGTGTAACGCGGACTCGGTCACGTTCGTCTCGTCGATCGGCTACAGCATCACCTACGACACGCGGAACAACCGCCAGCAGCCGACGTCCGGGCTGTATGCGACGGTCTCGCAGGACCTCGCGGGTATCGGCGGCGACGTCTCCTACATCCGCACCGTTGCCGAAGCGCGCGGTTACTACCGCGTCGCCAAAGGCGTGACGCTGGTCGGCCGCGTGATCGGCGGTCACATCGCCGGGCTCGACGAGGATGTCCGTCTGATCGACCATTTCTACAAAGGCGGAGAGACGGTGCGCGGTTTCGACAGCGCCGGGTTTGGTCCTCGCGACGGGCTTACGGGTGACTCGCTCGGTGGCACCATTTTCTATGCAGCGACGGCTGAATTGCGCTTCCCGTTCCCGATTATTCCGGAAGAGCTTGGGCTCAGCGGCGCGATCTTTGCCGACGCCGGATCGCTTCACGACTTCGGCTCCACGATTGCCGGGCTCAATGTGCGCGACTCGAACAGCATCCGCTCTTCGGTCGGTGCGAGCCTGCTGTGGAACTCGCCACTCGGGCCGCTGCGGGCGGACTACGCGTACGTCCTGAGCTCGGAGACCTTCGACCGCGAGGAAGCGATCCGCTTCGGTGCATCGACCAAGTTTTAGGGCCGCACGTGGGGCTGCATAGTTCGTGGCGGGCCCGGTTGGCGGTGGATGCGTCCGGGCCGAGGGCTGTCCATCGTCTGGGCGAGATCTTTCGCTACACGCTTTGGGGCCGTGGTTGAGCGACCTGGATTGCTGCGAAGTGTCGTCCGCCCGGCCTTAACCGGCGCGCCGTGCCGGATAGCCTCGGCAGTGGGTGTTTGCGGTCATCGCCGATCCTGATATCCCATCGCGAAGCGCAACTTGCTCGCAAGCGGCCCCGCCCTCCGATCTTCCGGACATCGCCATGGATCACCCCGGTTTTTTCACGCGGACCGGACCGCATTCGCTGAGCGCGATCTGCGATGCCTGTCAGGCTGCTTTGACTGACGCGGGCGCAGTGACCTTCGATGGCGGCGAGGAGAAAAAATCTCCTGCGGATGTCAGCCTCGTCGATGTCCGCACGTTGCAGGATGCTGGGCCGAGCGATCTCGGCTTCTTCGACAACCGGAAATATCTTCCCCAGCTCCGCGAGACGCGTGCCGGTGCGTGTTTCGTCAAAGCCGGTGACGTTAATGCGCTGCCGCCGGGCGTGCTGGCGCTCGTAACACCGACGCCGTACCACGCGTTTGCTCGGGCACTGGCGCTTTTTTATCCGGATGCAGCCCGCCCACTGACTGCTGGGCCTGTCTCCGGCGAACCTTCGGCAGACGGATCATCGCTCGTTAGTCCGGATGCGGAGATCGAGGATGGCGCGATCATCGAGCCCGGCGCGGTCGTCGCTGCCGGTGCACAGATCGGTCGTGGCACCCGGATCGCGTCAGGTGCCGTGATCGGCTACCGCGTCGCGATCGGGCGAGAGAGTTATGTTGGGCCGAACGCGACGGTGCTGCATGCGCTGGTTGGCGATCGGGTCGTGATCCATCAGGGCGTGCAGATCGGGCAGGATGGCTTCGGGTTCGCGATGGGGCCGGGCGGACATCTCCGCGTGCCCCAGATCGGCCGGGTCATCATCCAGGACGACGTCGACATCGGTGCCAACAGCTGCATCGACCGCGGCGCTCTTAACGACACGATCATCGGCGAGGGGACCAAGATTGATAATCTGGTCCAGATCGGACACAACGCCGTCATCGGGCGCCACTGTGTCATCGTCGCACACGTCGGCATTTCCGGCAGCGCGGTACTTGAGGATTTCGTGGTGCTCGGCGGACAGGTCGGCGTCGCGGGGCACATCCGGGTCGGAGCGGGGGCTCAGGTCGCCGCGCAGTCCGGCGTCAAAGACCCGCTTGCTGCGGGCGGTGTGTATGGCGGCTCCCCGGCGCTACCGGCACGCGAATGGGCGCGCCAGATCGCTGCCGTGAAGCGCCTCGCGAAGGGATAATTTTTCGCGGTTCCATGCCCGCTTGACGGCGGGTAGTTGCCGGGCGGGTGAAAAACAAAAATGATTGATCGGTGCGCGATCGCGGGTCGCGTGCATACCGACGTTGAAGACGAGACAGACGGATGGACCAGACGACCACGACCGAAGGTGACAGCACGGCGCCGACCGAGCTCGATAGCGCGGATATCAACCGGGTCCTTGAGCTGCTGCCGCACCGCTACCCGTTCCTGCTGATCGACCGGATCGAGGATATGGACGGCGACAACTCCGGCGTCGGCGTCAAGAACGTGACAATTAACGAGCCGTGTTTTCAGGGACACTTCCCTGGCTTTCCAGTGATGCCCGGCGTCCTGCTGATCGAGGGGATGGCGCAGACAGCGGGTGCGATTTGTGTCGCTGCGGTCGGCCAGAGTTATCAGCCGCGGATCGTCTATTTCATGGGGATCGACAAGGCAAAGTTCCGCAAGCCGGTTCTGCCGGGCGACACGGTGCGCTACCATGTGAAGAAGATCCGCAGTCGCGGCATGACGTGGCGGTTCGCCTGTGAAGCTCGGGTGAACGGCGCCCGCGTTGCCGAAGCCGAGATCAGCGCGATGCTGGTGGAAACTCCCGAAGCATGACCTCTATTCATCCGAGCGCTGTCGTCGAAGAGGGCGCGACCATCGGTGCGGACGTCCGCATCGGGCCGTTCTGTCACGTCAGCCAAGATGCTGTGCTGGCAGATGAGGTGACGCTACACTCCCATGCCGTCGTGGCCGGGCGCACAACCATCGGGGCGCGCACGGCGATCTTTCCATTCGCCTCGATCGGGCATGCGCCGCAGGATCTCAAGTACGCCGGTGAGCAGAGCACGCTGCAGATCGGTGAAGACAATGTCATCCGCGAGCATGTGACGATGAACCCGGGGACCGAGGGCGGCGGGCTCGCAACCACCGTCGGCTCGCGGTGTCTCTTCATGGCGGGCTCGCACATCGCGCATGACTGCCATGTTGGGAACAACGTCATCCTCGCCAATAACGCGACGGTCGCCGGGCACTGCAAGATCGCTGACTTCGCGATCCTCGGCGGGCTGAGCGCTGTCCACCAGTTTGTGCGCATCGGCGAATACGCGTTCGTCGGCGGCATGTCGGGGATCGAAAACGATATCATCCCATTCGGCATGGCGATCGGCAACCGGGCTTTTCTCTCCGGTCTGAACATCGTCGGGCTCAAGCGCCAGGGTTTCGAGCGCGAGCGGATTCACGATCTGCGAAAGGCGTATCGTCTGCTGTTTGCGACGGAAGGCACGCTTAAGGAGCGGGTCGAAGATGTGGAGAAAATGTTCGGCGAAGACCCGGGCGTGCAGAAAATCCTCGGCTTTATCCGAACGGAGTCCGACCGGTCGCTGTGCGTACCGGCCGGGTAATCCGCGCCCATGGTGTCGGACACCGATGCGCGAAGCCATCCGGGTGGCGACGTACCTGGTATCGACCAAGCGGCCACTGAACGCGAAGGTAGCGAGCAAGCGGAAGTGCCGGCCGTAGCGACGACCGCCAGCATAGAGACCAATTCATCCGCGCATCCCCGTGGCCCGCTCGGCATCATTGCGGGCGGCGGAGCCATGCCGCGTCTTGTGGCAGAGGCAGCGCGTGCCGACGGACGGGAGGTTTTCTTCGTCGGGATCAAAGGCGAAGCCGGCGAGGAGATCACGCGCTATCCGCATGACTGGATGGCCTGGGGGCAGGTTGGGCGGCTTTTTTCTCTCCTAAAGGATGCCGGCTGTCGTGACGTGACGATCATCGGCACCGTGAAGCGGCCCGATCTGCGTCAGGTGCGGCTCGATCTCGGTGCGGTCCGCAGTCTACCGATCGTGCTCAGTATTCTGACGGGCGGTGACGACGCGATCCTGACCACCATCGTCGGGCTTTTCGAGCGTCATGGTCTGACCGTGCGGGGCGCACATCAGGTTGCGCCAGGACTGCTTGCACCGGAGGGTCTGCTCGCCGGCCCCGCGCCCGATGCCCGTGCGCTGGCTGACATCGCCAAGGCGCAAGATGTGATTTCCGTGCTTGGTCCGCATGACGTCGGGCAGGCTGCCGTCGTTGCTCGTCAGTATGTGCTCGGCGTCGAGGCCGCGGAGGGGACGGACGAGCTGCTGCGACGCTGCGGTGATCTTCGCCAGTGGGGCAACAGTTGGCTTCAACGCAAGCGCGTCGGGGTGCTCGTGAAAATGCCGAAACCTGGCCAAGAGCTGCGGATCGACATGCCGACAATTGGGCCTCAGACCGTTCGGCTCGTGGCGGATGCGGGGCTTGCAGGGCTTGCGGTTGCCGCGAACGGGGTGCTGATTGCCGAGCGGGATGAAGTGGTCCGTTCTGCCGAGGCGGCGGGCGTGTTCGTGCTGGGGCGGGCCATTGTACCGCGCAGCGACACGCAGGGCGAACGGGACGGTCATGAGGATGGTGTCGCGAAGTGAGTGGGGGAGCGCATGACTGACCGGTCCGCAGCCTTGCCACCACCGTCTCCGGCTGCGCAATCGGCAGGCACGGGCGCTGGTGCCGGGCCAGGTGCATCGTTACCGGCTCAGGCCAACGGATCGCGGCCTGCGCCGATTACGGGTCGCGCGCGGCCGTTGCGGATCGCGATCGTCGCCGGTGAACATTCAGGCGATCAGCTCGGCGCCGCATTGATCGGCTCACTCCAGGCCCGCCAGGCTGCCGGTGACCTGCCGCCTCTGGAGTTCTCCGGTGTCGGCGGCGCGCGGATGGCCGAAGCCGGCATGCCGTCGCTCTTCCCGCTCGAGGATGTCGCGGTGATGGGGCCGGTCGCGATTGCAGCGCAGCTGCCGAAGATTGTCCGGCGCGTCTATCAGACGGTTGAACATATCGTCGAACGAGCGCCGGACCTGCTGGTGATCGTCGACAGCCCCGAATTCACCCACCCGATCGCCAAGCGCGTGCGGAGGAAAATTCCCGACCTACCGGTCATCGATTATGTCTCCCCGAGCGTCTGGGCCTGGCGACCCGGCCGCGCGCGCAAGATGGCGGCGTATGTCGATCATGTGCTTGCGCTCTTGCCGTTCGAGCCGAAGGCGCATGCCGAGCTCGGCGGTCCCCGCTGCACGTATGTGGGCCACCCGATGATCGAGCGGCTCGACGCCATGCGCACGGTTGAGACGGAGACATTGCGGGCGCAGCTTCAGTTACGCGCGCACAAGCCGATCCTCGCGCTGTTGCCCGGGAGCCGGACGAGCGAGGTGCGCCGTCTCTTGCCGCCGTTTATGGAGACGGTCGACCGACTGCTCGATACCGGTCTGGATTTCGAGACGGTGATCCCCGCCCTACCGCACGTCCGCCCGTTGATTGATCGTGAGCTCACGCGATGGGGCATGCCGGTCTACGTCGTCGAGGGTGACGAGGCGAAGCTGCAGACCTTCAAGCTGGCGACCGCCGCGCTTGCGGCGTCAGGAACGGTCAGTCTCGAGCTTGCGCTGATCGGCACCCCGATGGTGATTGCCTATCGGGTCGATGCCGTTGCGGCCCAGCTCCGCCACCTGGTGAAGGCACATTCCATCGTGCTACCAAACCTGATCCTCGGCGAGAACGCCATCCCGGAATACATCCAGGAGGCGTGCCGGCCCGAGACGCTGGTTGGTGCGGTGGGGCCGCTCCTGCGCCGTGAGGCGGCGTACGAGCAGCAATCGCATGCGCTCGACAAAGTCGTGGAGCGTATGCAACTCGCAGATGGGCAGGCGCCGAGCGCGGCGGCCGCCGATGTCGTGGCAAAATACCTGCGCGAGGTACGCCCGGCGCTTGCGCGCTGACCGCGATGCAGAACGCCGTCCTCGCAGGCACCGCTGCTGCGCTTCAACGTGTGCTTACGCCGGCCGCCTACCCGAACCAGTTGTCTCGGTAGACTACACGCGCCAATCAGGTCGGCTTGGCGTATGCGCCTAGCGCTGTTCCATGGAGAGATAATCGCGCCGTGTCGGGCCGGTATAGAGCTGGCGCGGGCGCCCAATCCGGTGGCTCGGATCGGTGATCATTTCTTTCCACTGCGCGATCCAGCCCACGGTGCGTGCGAGCGCAAAGAGCACGGTGAACATCGATGACGGGAAGCCCATCGCGCGTAGCGTGATGCCCGAGTAGAAATCGATGTTCGGGTAGAGTTTTTTCTCCACGAAGTACTCGTCTTCGAGCGCGATCCGCTCCAGCTCCATCGCGACCTGAAGCTGCGGCACATCCTTCACGTCAAGGGTTTCGAGCACCTCGTGGCAGGTCTGCTGCATGACCTTCGCGCGGGGATCATAATTCTTGTAGACGCGGTGACCGAAGCCCATCAGGCGGAACGGATCGGACTTGTCCTTTGCGCGCTTTACGTACTCGGGGATGCGATCGACGGTGCCGATCTCCTCGAGCATGTTGAGCGCCGCTTCGTTAGCGCCGCCGTGTGCCGGGCCCCAAAGGCAGGCGATGCCGGCTGCAATGCACGCGAACGGGTTTGCGCCCGACGATCCGGCAAGACGCACCGTCGACGTGGACGCGTTTTGCTCGTGATCGGCATGGAGGATGAAAATCCGGTCCATGGCGCGCGCGAGCACAGGGTTCACGTCATAGGGCTCGCAGGGAACCGCGAAGCACATGTTGAGGAAGTTCGCCGCATACTCGAGGTCGTTGCGGGGATAAATAAACGGCTGCCCGATCGAGTACTTGTACGCCATTGCCGCGATCGTCGGCATTTTCGCGATCATCCGATAGGACGCGATTGTGCGTTGCTCGGGATCCTGGATGTCCGTGCTGTCGTGATAGAACGCGGATAGCGCGCCGACCACGCCGACCATGATCGCCATCGGATGCGCATCGCGGCGGAAGCCGGTGTAAAACCGGTACATCTGCTCGTGCAGCATCGTGTGCCGGGTCACCTTCGTCTCGAAGTCCTTGTATTCCTCCCGGGTCGGCAATTCGCCCCACAGCAGAAGGTAACAGGTCTCAAGGAAGTTGCCGCGCTCGGCAAGTTGGTCGATCGGGTAGCCGCGATAAAGCAGCTCGCCCTTGCCGCCGTCGATGTAGGTGATCTTCGATTCACAGCTCGCGGTGGAGGTATATCCCGGGTCGTACGTGAAGACGCCGGATGCACCGTAGAGCTTGCTGATGTCGACAACGTCGGGGCCGAGCGTGCCGTGGTGGATCGGGAGATTATAGTCGGCGCCCTGGACAGAAACCGATGCGTCCGTAGTGCTGTCATCGCGCGTCGGGATGGCGGACGGAATTCCGTTCATGGCAGGGCTCCTTGCACGAATGTCATGATCGCCGCAACGCGTCGCTGCACGTGCGAACGCCCCTCAAAGCCCGTTTCAAAAGCGTTGGGGCGGTGCGGCAGCAACAGGTGTGGCATGCGCGCGGTGTATCCCGTTTGCTGCACTGCGGCAAGCGGAGGGAACGTCGACACACCTCAAGCTTTCGTCGGATAACGCCGCTGAAAATCCGAATTTTGCAGATTTTCCCGAGGGATAGGCAGGATCATGCCGATTTCGATGATCCTCCTCCTGGATCGACGCTGTCAGGTAGATCAGACATGCCTTCATGTCGCGGTCAGGTGACGTGGCCGGCGCGCTGATCAACGCGGTGAGGGTCGATATAGCGCGGATCAGGCTGTCGATGTCGTCGCCTGATCATCGATCCGCGCGAGCGATTCTTCGCGGCCAAGTGCGTAGAGGCAATCGTAGATGCCGGGCGCATTCGGCGTGCCGGTCAGCGCTCCGCGGATTGGTTGCGCGATCTTGCCGAGGCCGACTTCGCGGCTTTCGGCGAAGCGTTTCACAACGGCTTCGAGCGCAGGCGAGGTCCAGTCATGGAGCGCCGCAAATTCATTGCGGATTTCGGCAAGATATGCGCGACCCTGTTCGCTCAGAAGCTTGCTGGCCTTCGGCTCGATCTCGATCGGGCGGTGCGCGAAAATGAACCCTGCCTTGTCACCAAGTTCGACGATCGTCGTGGCGCGCTCGGTAAGCGCGGGCATCGCGCGGCACATCCGCTCGCGGGTCGTCTCGTCGAACTGAAACCGGTCGACACCATCGACCCATCCGGCGGCACAAGCTTCTTCGAACAACGCCACGAGACGGGCGGGATCGCTCGCGCGAATGAAATGGGCATTCACGCTCGCGAGTTTGTCGAAGTCGAGCCGCGCCGGCGCCTTGCCGATCGCTTCGAGCGAGAAGTGCGAAATAAGCTCCTCTTGGGAGAAAACTTCTTGGTCCCTGTGGCTCCAGCCGAGCCGTGCGAGATAGCTCAGCATGGTCTCGGGAAGGTATCCCATCGCGCGATATGCCTCGATGCCGAGAGCCCCATGGCGCTTCGATAATTTTTTTCCGTCCGGGCCGTGGATGAGTGGGATGTGCGCAAACGTTGGGCGCGGCCATCCGAGCGCATCGAAGATCAGAGACTGACGCGCCGCGTTATTGAGGTGGTCGTCGCCCCGCACGACGTGCGTCACGCCCATGTCGTGATCGTCGACGACGACGGCGAGCATGTAGGTCGGCGTCCCGTCACTGCGCAGCAGGACCAGATCGTCGAGGTTGGCGTTCTGGAACGTCACGTCGCCCTGGACCGTGTCACGCACCACGGTCTCGCCGTCGAGGGGCGCACGCAGGCGGATTGCCGGGGCAACGCCGGCGGGGGCGTCACCCGGATCGCGGTCACGCCAGCGCCGGTCGTAGAGCGCCGGTCGCCCTTCAGCGGTCGCGACCTCGCGCATTTCCTCGAGTTCCTGCGGCGTCGCGTAACAGCGATAGGCCGCGCCGCGCTCGAGAAGCTCATCGACGACCGCGCGGTGCCGATCGGCGCGGGTGTGCTGGAATACGGGCGGCGCATCGGTCTCAAGCCCGAGCCACGCAAGGCCTTCGATGATCGCGTCCACTGCCGGCTGCGTCGACCGCGCGCGATCGGTATCCTCGATCCGCAGCAGATATCTCCCACCGTTCGCCCGGGCGAACAGCCAGTTGAAGAGCGCCGTCCGCGCCCCTCCAATATGGAGGAAGCCGGTCGGCGAAGGGGCAAAGCGGGTGACAACCTCGGCGGACATCGCGGTGTGCCTCGCACGGCGTGAAACAAGATCGGCGCGCGGCCTAGCATACACGCTCTCGTGCGCCTAGGCGGCGACACGACCGAAGAAGATCGCGCCCGCGGGGGCGACGATGTTGACGCGCATGCGGCGGCGGGCGAGCGGCGTCCGGCGGGCGATCTCGCCAACAGGTTTGCCGGGTTGATCGGGATATTCCGCGATGCCGTGCAGCGATGCCTCGCGGGCTTGTTGCCGAGCGGGTGGCGCGCAACCCTGCCGCTTGGGCGGCAAGGAACATGGCCGCTTGGGCGGCAAGGAACATGGCCGCTTGGGCGGCAAGGAACATGGCCGCATGGGCGGCAAGAAACATTGCCACGCGGGCGGTGCGCTCGGCTGGCATACAGGTTTTCTCTCCTTTCTCCAGCCGCCCGGTTGGAGGCCGAGCGTGCACGCTGGTTCTGCTGGGTTCCTGTCGCGTTCGGCGGTGGTATCGGTGCGTACTTCAGCCTGCCGCAAGAGCCATCCCGCCTCCTGCTCGCAGCGCTGGTTTTTCTCTCCATCGCAATCTGGCTCGTGGCTCGGCGCGGAACGTTGGCCCCGTTCATCGCGGCGGGGCTGATCTGGGGGTCGGCCGGCGCCTTCGCAGCAGCGTTGCGCGCCGATCTGGTTCAGGCACCCGTGCTCAGCAAACCGCTCGAGGGGCGGGCTGCAGTTGGTTTCCTCGAGGCGATCGAGCCGCGCCTGCCGAAGGGATGGCGCCTCACGCTTCGGCTGAAGGCGCTCGAGGGTGTGGCGAGTGATGCACGACCGCGCCGCATCCGGATCGTCTGGGCCGGAGACCACGCCGTCCGGATCGGGGATGCGGTGCGCGTGCGGGTTTTTCTCCGTCCACCGCCGATCCCGGTGCGCCCCGGGGGATATGACTTCGCGCGGCGGGCGTATTTCGACCAGATCGGCGCCGTGGGTTTCGCGGTCAGCCGACCGGAGCGTGTGCGTGATCTTCCGCGCCGGCCGACACTGCTTGCGGGTGTGGCGTCCATTGGGGCTGTGCGGCGCCTCATCGCCGAACGGGTCGAGCGGGCGGTGCCGGGCGAGACGGGTGCGCTCATCAATGCGTTGATTGTCGGGGAGCGGGGGCGGGTGAGCGAGCCGACCCTCGAACATCTGCGGCGGTCGGGGCTCAGCCACCTCCTTGCGATCTCCGGGATGCATATGGCGATGATCGCCGGCGCGCTGTTTGCGATGTTGCGGGTCTTTTTCGCCGCCGTGCCCGCGCTCGCGCTGAGGTTTCCGATCAAGAAGCTGGCCGCACTTGCCGCGCTGGCCGGGGGGATCGGCTATCTGGCGGTCTCGGGCGCGTCGGTCGCGACGCAGCGCGCCGCGATCATGATCGGCTTGATGCTGGTTGCGGTGCTGCTCGACCGGCCGGCCATCAGCCTCCGCAATGTCGCGTTGGCGGCGCTTGTGATCATGGCTCTTGGACCCGAGAACCTGCTCGAGATCGGGTTTCAAATGTCGTTCGCGGCGGTTGTGGCACTGGTCGCATTCTATGAATGGTGGCGAGACCGGCCCGCGGCGCAAGCGGCACGTGCGGAAGGCAGATCGCTCGAAGCATCGCGTCTGCTGCCGGCGCCGATTGCGTTCATCTGGCGAGGGGGGCGTGGGCTGATCGTCGGCACGCTCGTGACGACGTTCATTGCGGGTCTGGCCGTTGCGCCACTCGGCGCGTTCCACTTTCACAAGATTGCGCAGTTTTCGCTCGCCGCAAATCTCTTCGCGATGCCGGTCTTCACGCTTGTCGTCATGCCAATGGCGCTGGTGTCGTTGCTTGCGATGCCGCTCGGGCTTGAAGGGCTCCCGCTCTCTACCATGGGGTGGGGGGTCGAGCAGGTGCGCGCCGTGGCTGCCGATGTCTCCGAGCGGCCGGGTGCGGTCCGAGCGCTGGTTGCGATGCCACCGGCGGCATTTTTTGCGGTTGTCGCCGGTGGGCTTTGGCTTGCGCTGTGGCGAACGGGATGGCGGGTGCTGGGGCTGCTCGGCATCGGCGGCGGGCTCGTCTTTGCGACAACCGGTCTCCCGCCCGATGTGATCGTCGGGCGTGATGGCAAGCTGGTGGCCGTGCGCGGGAGCGATGGGGCGCTCGCAATCTCACCCGGGAGGGCCGGCGCTTTCGAGATCGGCCGCTGGCTGGAGGCGGACGGTGACCCGCGCGCGGACGGGCAACTCTCGCGCGGCGCGGGTTTCCGCTGCGACGAGCATGGCTGCCTCACCACGTCCGCCGGCGCCGTCATTGCGATGCCCGCCAACCTGGTGAGTTACCGGGAGGATTGCCGGCGCGCGGCAGTGGTGATCGTCGCCTTCTCTCCCGGCATCGCATGTCCGTCAGCAGAGGTGGTCGTCCGTGCCGAGGATGTGCAGCGCCGGGGTGTGCACCAACTTCGGCGACGGCCCGACGGGCGCTGGAGTGTCGAGACGGTTGCGCGCGTGCGCGGTGCCCGCCTCTGGTCCCGCCCGAGCGCAGTATCGCCCGCAACGCCTTGAGCTTTTAGGATGCGGGTCCGGGCCCGAATGCCTTAGGTGTCAGCTTTTGCTCACATCTCAGCACGGTCCGGCTGCCTCGCAGCGCGCAATGCCCTCTTAGATCCTCAACAGGGTGCGTGCCTGAACAGTCTTGCCGCGCAGGTCAGTACCGCCGAATCAGCCCGACGAGAATGCCCTGCACGTCCACCTGATCGGGACCGTAGATCTGCGTGGTGTAGGCGTCGTTCGCTGCTTCGAGTGCGATCTTGTCGCCCTTCTTCCGCAGGCGTTTCAGCGTGGCAGTCTCCTGCTCGACCATCGCGACTACGATCTCGCCGTTTTGCGCCGTATCGGCCTTGCGGATGATCACGAGGTCGCCGTCGTGAATACCCGCGTCGATCATCGAGTCACCGTGCACCTCGAGGGCATAGTGCTCGCCACGGGAAATGAGATCGGGGGGCACATCGACATCGCGGCTGTGATCCTGGATCGCCGAGATTGGCACACCGGCAGCGATCCGGCCCATGAGTGGCACTGCTTCGCCGAAGGTGTGACCCTCGATACCTTCAACGGGACGCCCGCCCATTCCTTCAATAACCCGAGGCTCGAAACCGCGTTTCAGATTGGAGACCGGCGCTGAGTTCTGTGCGTCGGATGCATGCGCGTCCGGCCCTTGGGCGATGGCGCCCGGTGAAAAATCCCCAGTCGCGATCGATTCCGGAAGCTTCACCACCTCGAGCGCGCGGGCGCGATGCGGTAGGCGGCGGATGAAGCCGCGTTCTTCGAGCGCGCCGATCAGCCGGTGAATGCCGGACTTGGACTTGAGATCGAGCGCCACTTTCATCTCGTCGTAAGACGGCGGCACGCCGGTGGCGGTCATGCGTTCGTGGATGAAAGCGAGCAGATCGCGTTGCTTGTTGGTCAACATCGGATAGGTTCCTCAGGCGTCCGGCCGGCGGGGCCGCATCGGGGATGACGACTCACGTACAAACCACGAACACCGTAGATGTTCGCACCTTGTTCTGCAAGTGGGGTGCCTGACGCGCAGTGCGCCTCTCGCGATTGGGGAGCGGTCCGCCGCCTAAAAATCAAGCGGCAGGACGTCGACCAGCGTGCCCGCCTCGGTTTCGCAGGCGCCCGGCGGTGTGCGTACAAGCGCATCAGCGCGGGCGAGGACCGTCATGAGCGAGCTGTCCTGGTCCGCTGCAACGCGCACCCGGCGCTCGCCGGTATCCGTCATCTCGATGGTCGCGCGCATGTAGTGCTCGCGCGGTCCGTTCGCCGGGCGCGGTGCGGCGAGGGGCAGTCGCACGACGTCGCTGGTGGCAGGTGCGCGGCCAAGCAGCCGTGCGATCAGCGGGACGAGGAAGATGCGGGCGCAAACGATGCCCGATACCGGGTTGCCGGGCAGCCCGAGGAAAACCTGGCGGTCCCGACGCGCGAACATGAGCGGCTTGCCCGGCCGCATGGCGATCTTCCAGAAATCGAGCGCGGCCCCGGCGCGCTGCAGGCCAGAATGCACGAGATCATGGTCGCCGACCGAGGCGCCGCCGATCGTCAGCACCACATTGGCATCGCCCGCACGCGCAAGCTTGGCGTCCAGTTCCGCAAAGCTGTCACCCGCGATGCCGAGCGTATCGGGTACGCCGCCGAAGTGTGTCACGAGCGCTGCCAGGCCGGCGGGGACGGAGGAAAATATTTGGCCGGGTGCGGGGGTGGACCCGGGCGGCACGAGTTCGTCTCCCGTTGCGAGGATCGCGATGCGCGGCCTGCGAGTGACCGTCACCTCCGCAAATCCCGCAGCAGCCACAAGCATCAGGTCACTGGCGCCGAGGACCTTTCCTGCCTCGATCAGCCGGTCGCCTGCCGCGAAATCACAGCCGAGGGCACGGATCCAGCGTCCCGGCGTGGCCAACGCTGTCGCTGCTATCCGCTCGTCGGCGCATGGCTCTGCATCCTCCTGAATGAGGATGGTGTCGGCGCCCGCAGGTAATGGCGCGCCGGTGAAAATCCGAACCGCATCGCCAGTGCTGAGCGACGCGGTGAACGGATGCCCCGCCGCCGCTTCACCGCGGAGATTAAACTCCCTCCCGGCGGTAGCACCTTCGCCGCTGGTCGCAAGCGCGTAACCGTCCATTGCGGACGCGTCGAAAGGGGGCTGCGCGCGTGGAGCGACCACCGCTTCGGCGAGGGTTCGCCCGCTCGCTGACGCAAGGTCAACGCGCTCACCCGGCAGCTGTGCGACATCGGCGCAGATCCGGTCGCGGGCCTCCTCGACACTGAGAAACGGTGATCGGTTCATCGCACGGCTGCCAAAGCGCGCAGTCCCACCTAGCTGGTGTCTCCGTCGGCCTGTGCGGCGCCCACAATTTCTCCGCTTTCAGGATCGCGGTGCCACGTTCCAGAACGACCGCCTGCTTTCTCACTCACGCGCACGCCATCGATCTGCATGCCGCGGTCGACGGCTTTAAGCATGTCGTAGATCGTGAGACAGGCGACGCTGACCGCGGTCAACGCTTCCATCTCGACGCCCGTCTTCCCGTCGACGCGCACCTCAGCCTGGACGTTGAGCCCGCGCCGGTCGGCAAGGGGGGAAAACGTGACGGCGACCTTGCTCAGGGCGAGCGGATGGCAGAGCGGGATAAGCTCGGCCGTTCGCTTGGCCGCCATGATGCCGGCGATCCGCGCCGTGGCGAGCACGTCCCCTTTTTTCGCGTCCCCCGCCTCGAGCAGGGCGAAAGTTTCCGGGCGCATCGTGATGCGTCCCTCGGCGACTGCGGTGCGGCGGGTCACGCCCTTATCCGCGACGTCGACCATATTGGCCTCGCCACGGGCGTTGAGGTGGGTGAGCCCAGCGGTCTCGGGCGTCTGCGAGGCGTCGGCGACGAGGTTTGCCGCGGCCGGTTCAGTCTTGCCACTTGCCACGTCGGTACTCGCGGTCATGCCGCTGCGCACGTGTCGGCGAGCAGCGCGCGGGTCGCGGCGCAGACATCGTCAGCGCGCATCAGACTCTCGCCGACGAGAAACCGGTGAATGCCCTCAGCCCGTAGGTGCGCAATGTCCTGCGCGTTCGCGATCCCGCTTTCGGCGATGATCTGGCGATCTGCAGGCACGTGCGCTTTCAACTCCACACAGGTCTCAAGACGGGTGTCGAACGTGCGCAAGTTGCGGTTGTTGACGCCGAGCAGCACGCCGTCGAGCGCAAGGGCGCGTTCCAGCTCGGCACGGTCATGCACCTCCGCGATCACGTCCATGCCGTGGGCTTGCGCAGCTGCCGCCAGATCGGCCGCGAGGCTGTCGTCGGTACACGCGAGAATGATCAGGATACAGTCAGCGCCCCACGCCCGCGCTTCGGCCACCTGGTAGACATCGACCATGAAATCCTTGCGCAACACCGGCAACGCACACGCGTTTCGCGCCGCGCCTAGGTAGGCGGGTGCGCCCTGGAAAGAGGGGGTGTCGGTGAGCACCGACAGGCAGGCGGCGCCCGCCTGTTCGTAGGCGGTCGCGAGCGCTGCGGGATCGAAATCCGCCCGGATCAGGCCCTTCGACGGGCTCGCTTTTTTGATCTCGGCGATCAGAGCTGGCCGGCCGCTTGTCGCGACCTGCTCCAGCGCGGCAGCAAACGGCCGTACCGGTGGCGCCGACGCAGCCACACGCACGATCTCCGTGGCGCTGACCTGTGCTTTGGCGGCAGCCACCTCTTGCCGCTTGTAGGCGCAGATCCGCTCGAGCACGTCGACTTTGTCGGCGCGTGCGGGCTCGGTATGCGTCGGCGGTGAGGCGATCATGTCAGGCGGCCTGCGAGGTGATGGCGACGAGTTTGTCAAGCGCGGCGCGGGCGGCCCCGCCGTCGATCGACTTTTGCGCCATCGCGGCGCCGTCGACCAGATTTGACGCTTTGCCTGCGACGACCAGTGCTGCAGCAGCGTTGAGGACCACAATATCGCGAAATGCGCCTGGCGCACCATTGAGAACCGCGTGGATCGCCGCGGCGTTTTCCTCCGCCTCGCCGCCGAGCAGCGCTTCCGGTGCGGCGAACGCGATGCCGATCTCCCGCGGGTCAACGTCGAAGGTCGTGACTTGCCCGCCCTTGAGTTCAGCGACGTGGCTCAGCCCGGTTGTGGTCAGTTCGTCGAGTCCGTCCGAGCCATGGACGACCCACACCCGTTCGGAGCCGAGGTTCCCCATGGTCTTTGCGATCGGAACCAGCCACTCCCGCGCGTAAACGCCGATGACCTGGTATTGCGCGCGCGCCGGGCAGGAGAGGGGGCCGAGCAGGTTAAAAATCGTGCGCGTCGCCAGCTCCTGGCGGACCGGGCCGACGTGGCGCATCGCGGCGTGGTGCGCCGGTGCGAACATGAAGCCGATCCCCGCCTCGCGGATCGAGCGGGCGACCGTCTCGGGCGGGACGTCGAGGCGCACGCCGAGCGCGGCCAGCACGTCCGCCGAGCCGGACTTCGAGGAGATCGACTTGTTGCCGTGCTTGGAGACGGGCACGCCTGCGCCAGCAACGACGAAGGCCATGCACGTCGAGATGTTGTGCGTGCCCTTGGCATCGCCGCCGGTTCCGGCCGTGTCGATTGCGCCCGGGGGAGCCTCGACCGCCAGCGCCTTGGCCCGCATCGTCTCGGCTGCGCCGGTGATCTCATCGACGGTCTCGCCGCGCACCCGCAGCCCCATGAGGAACGCACCCATCTGCGCTGCGCTCGCCTCGCCCGACATGATGATGTCGAAGGCGGCCGCCGCTTCGCCACGGTCGAGTGTGTCGCCGGCCGCGACCTTGTGCACGAAGGGTTTCAGATCAGCCATGGTGCGTGCGGTCCGTCGGGCGTTTGGTCATGTCGCGTTGTTGGCCCGTCATGCGACACGCGCCGGAATGGCGACCTCTGGGATATCCTTCACGCGCGGAATGCCCGCTGCATCGAGGAAGTTTGCGAGCAGGGCGTGGCCGGCCTCTGAGGCAATGCTCTCGGGATGGAACAGGACGCCATGGACCGGGGCATCGCGGTGCGCGACGCCCATCAAGAGACCGTCCTCGGTCTCAGCGACAGGCTCGAGACAGGCGGGCAGCGTCGTTCGATCGAGGACAAGCGAGTGGTACCGCGTGACCCGCAGCGGTGACGGCAGGCCGCGAAAGACTCCGGCGCCCTCGTGGACGACATTCGAGCGCTTGCCGTGCATCAGGCTCGGCGCAGAGGTGATGGTGCCGCCGAGCGCCTGGCCAATGGCCTGATAGCCGAGGCACACACCGAACATCGGCACTTTACCAACCGCTGCGCGCACCAGATCGAGGCAGATACCGGCATCATCCGGCGTGCAGGGTCCCGGTGAGAGGACGATCGCGCTCGGCTCCTCGGCGAGCACGGCTTCAACGCTGATCTCGTCGTTGCGGTAGACGCGACAGGTGGCGCCCAGGTCC
>JBCBJG010000016.1:0-22264 GCA_038523655.1 Pseudomonadota bacterium
CCATCCGTTTTGACGCGGGCGATGCAACCCGAACGGACGTTGCGCAGGCGCGTGCACGCCGGGCCGGTGCTGTCGCGGCGCTTGATCTGGCCCGCGCCAATTTGCGCGCGAGTGAGGCCGAGTATCGCCGGGTGACCGGGCAAGCGCCGGGCCGTCTCACGCCGCCGCGCCTGCCGGACCATCTGCTGCCGAAGAACGTTACGGGCGTGATCGATCGCGCGCAGGGAGAGGCGCCCCCCGTCATTCGCGCCGCCTTTCTGGAACGTGCCGCCCAGCACGAAGTCGACATCATTCGCGGAGAATTACTGCCGACGCTCGATCTCGAGGCGGGCGCAGGTTCCCGGTTCAATTCGAGCGAATTGAACCGCCAGTTCGACGAAGCATCGATCGGCGCCCGCGTGACGGTGCCGCTCTATCAGGGCGGCGCGGTCTTCGCGCGGGTGCGGGCCGCACGGAGACTGCGCGAACAGGCCGCACGGCAGATCGAGGAAGCTCGCCTGCGCGCGCGGGCCGACGCGGTCACGGCCTGGTCACGCTACACGGCCTCGAAAGCGCAGCTCGTCTCGGTGCAGGCGCAGGTCCGCTCGAACCAGATCGCCCTGGCCGGTGTCCGTGCAGAGGAACGCGTCGGCCAACGCACCCTGCTCGACGTGCTCGATGCCAAGCAGGAGCTGCTGCTTTCGCAAAGCGATCTGCTCACGACGCGGCGGGATATCGTGGTCGCTGCCTACGCGGTGCTGTCGTCGATGGGCGCACTGACGGTCGCTGACATCGGCCTGGGCGTTCAACAGCATGATCCTGAGCTGCATTACGACCTCGTGCGGGACAAAGCGTGGGGCACGATCGTGGTCCCGAACGAGGCGTATGACGGATATGTGGTCGACGGCGTGGTGCTCGACTGACGGATCGACAGACGACACGCCTGGCATGTAGCGCGTCTACACATACCCATGCCGCTCACGACGCTGCTGCCCTGTGCCGCTCACGACGCCGCTGCGCTCGGCGCCTCCACCGTCGCAGTCGCCGGTTCGCGACTTGATTTCGCGACAATTTTGCGTTTCCTCGCGGACGGGGCGCCTGTCCTCGAGAAGACGCGATGGCGTCGGACGGGCGATTGAACAAGCACTCGGCAAGAGTGCGGGCTGAGAGTACTGGGTATGGCGGGGCCGAACGAACAGTCGGCAGACGCGGGTCTCGATGACATCCTGTCGTCGATCCGCAAGATCGTGGCTGAAGATCTCGACGGTGCTGCGCGTCTTAAGGCGCGGTTCGATGAGGTGCAAACATCACGGCAAGCCGAGCGCGCGTCAGACGCGACCGGCGCGGCGCCTCCCGGGGTGTCGACGCGGAACGGTCAGCCGCAGGACCTGGGGCGAGCGACCCCGCATGGCCCCGCTGCATCACCCGCTTCAGCAGGGATCGCCGGTCAGGTCAGGCAACCCGCGACGGATGCGCAGGCTAGTGAAGGTGCACCGGGCGCTTTCGGCGCACACATGGACCATAGCGGACACGGCGCAAACGGCCACGCTCCGGCGATGCCCCACCACGCGCTGCCGCCTGACAGCGCCCAGCTGCCGCAAGGCTCGCAAGCCCCATATACCTCGCCGGCTGCCGCGTTACAGAACACCGACCACACAGCACCGCCCCCGCGCGACGTGATCGCCGCCCGTCCGGCCGAGGCAACCACGACACCCCCCGCCGCCGTGCGCCACGCCGCCGGAACTGTGGCAGACGCATATGTCGCCGACACACGTGCCCGCGACCCGATGGATCCGCCGGTCACGCCGCCGCTCCCCCGCGATGCCCTCGCACCCTTTGACCGTTCGTCGCCCAATGCGCCGCCGGCGCTCTCGTCCGCCCCACCGATGAATGGTCACACGACGCCGGACCTCGATGCCGCGGCGGAGACCATGGCAGCGGCCGCTGCAGACGATGCGGCCGTACTGCTTGGCGAGCCGATCGTTTTGCCGACGGAGGCCGAAGTGCCGGCAGCCGGCGGGTACGAAGCACCGGACGCACCAGCGACGGCTGCGGATGCCCATCCGGCCAACGGTCACGCGCATTTCGACGAGCCCAACCACGAAGCGCCGGGAGCATCGGGCGATCCCACGCTTGCGGATGGCATGCCGGTCGCAGACGACCCGGCAGTGCAGGCCGATGACGACATTATTTCTGCGCCATCCGCCTCGCCGCCGCTGTCGCCCAAGCCCCCGATCGCCGAGGCACCCGTGGCGCACATGGCGATGAACGGATCGGAGCAACCGTCTCCCGAACCATCGGTCCAAGCCACAACTTCGGCCCCAGAACTAGCCCCAACCTCGGTCGCGTCGTCGCCCGCCTCACCGCCAACCGCGGGCGCTGAGCTTGAAGCAACAGTCGCACGGCTTCTGCGCCCGATGCTGAAGGAGTGGCTCGACCAGAACATGCCGCGACTGATCGAGCAGGCCTTGCGCGACGAGCTGGGCGGCACGCCGTAAGCGCCGGGCGCGCAAACCACACCGTCGCACCAGTGGCAGCCTGACATGAGACAGGCCCAAGCCTGAAAGTAAGACCCGGAACCACGGCCGGTACCCCGACCCCAAACCAAGGTCCGAGGCCTGGCGCTTAAGTCCGTAGTTTGGACCGCGCCTCGAGCCCGAGATCACGTCTCAGTCCGCGCCCCGAGCCCGAACACAAGTCTGCGGCCAAGACCGACGCCGGTACCCCGGCTCGCCGCATCCGCCCTCTGCCGATTGACAGTTTCCGCGGCCCGCCGGTACGCATTTGCCAACCCGTGCCCGGCCCGGCCGCACTCGCACCAGCGCATGGGCGGTTGCCATACACCCGGGAAAAATCGCACCGCTCCGCCTCAAACAGACAGCGCACCATGCTCGAGAAAACCTACCAGCCGTCCGAGATCGAAGGACGGATTTACGACCGTTGGGAACGTGACGGCTGCTTCGCTTGCGGTCGGCCCGAGCGGGCGGACGCGGAGACGTTTTCGATCGTCATCCCCCCGCCGAACGTCACCGGCTCACTCCACATGGGCCACGCGCTGAACAATACGTTGCAGGACATTCTTGTCCGTTTCGAACGGATGCGCGGCAAGGATGTGCTCTGGCAACCGGGCACAGATCATGCCGGCATCGCGACGCAGATGGTCGTCGAACGCCAATTGATGGAGGCACAGCAGCCCGACCGCCACGCGCTCGGACGCGATGCGTTCATCGCAAAAATCTGGGAGTGGAAAGAAACGTCCGGCGGCACGATCACGAGCCAGCTCAAACGGCTCGGTGCGAGCTGTGACTGGTCGCGCGATCGCTTCACGATGGATGAGGGGCTTTCTGCGGCCGTCCTCAAGACGTTTGTCCAGCTCTACAATGAGGGGCTGATCTACAAGGACAAGCGGCTCGTCAACTGGGACCCCGAATTCCGCAGTGCGATTTCCGATCTCGAGGTCGAGAACGAGGAAGTCGACGGCCACATGTGGCACTTCAAGTACCCGCTGGCGGACGGTGAGACATACGAGTACGTCGAAAAGGACGCGGAGGGGAATGAAACGCTGCGCGAGACGCGCGATTATATCTCCATCGCAACGACGCGCCCGGAGACCATGCTGGGTGATGGTGCCGTCGCAGTGCACCCGAGCGACGAGCGCTATGCACCGATCGTCGGGAAGCTGTGCGAAATACCGGTCGGCCCGAAAGAGCACCGCCGTCTCATCCCGATCATCACGGACGAATATCCTGATCCGGATTTCGGCTCCGGGGCCGTCAAAATCACGGGCGCGCACGATTTCAACGACTACGATGTGGCGCGGCGCGGCGACATTCCGATGTACCGGCTGATGGACGAAGTTGCGCACATGCGCAGCGACGGCGCGCCGTACGCCGAGGCGGCAGCGTTGGCGGCAGAACTGCGCGAAGCAGGTGGAACGCCAGACAAAGCCTACGTCGACACGATCAACCTCGTCCCCGACGAATACCGTGGGCTCGACCGGTTTGCCGCACGCGCCCGGGTCGTTGCCGATATCGATGCCGACGGCATGATGATCATGGTCGAAGAGAAAAAAGTCATGCAGCCGTTCGGCGACCGCTCGCGCGTCGTTATCGAGCCGATGCTGACTGACCAGTGGTTCTGCAACGCGGAAGAACTCGCGAGGCCGGCAATCGCCGCGGTCGAAGAGGGCGGCACGTCGTTCGTCCCGAAGAACTGGGAAAAGACGTATTTCGAGTGGATGCGCAACATCCAGCCGTGGTGCATTTCGCGCCAGCTCTGGTGGGGGCACCAGATCCCGGCGTGGTACGGCCCGGACGGTGAGATCTTCGTCGCCGAGAGCGAGGCCGAGGCCCGTGCGGCTGCCGAGGAAAAACACGGCGCCAACGTTCAGCTGACGCGCGATCCCGACGTTCTCGACACGTGGTTTTCCTCCGCGCTCTGGCCGTTCTCGACGCTCGGCTGGCCGGATGAGACCAAGGAACTCCAGCGGTTCTACCCGACAAGCGTGTTGATCACCGGCTTCGACATCATCTTTTTCTGGGTCGCCCGAATGATGATGATGGGCCTGCACCTGATGAAGGACGAAAAAGGTGCGCCGGAAATCCCGTTCCACGACGTCTATATTCACGCACTCGTGCGGGACGAGGACGGGAAGAAAATGTCGAAGTCCGAAGGCAACGTGATCGACCCCGTCGATCTCATCCAGGGCATCGATATCGAAACGCTGGTCATGAAGCGCACAACTGGTCTGCGCCGGCCCGAACTTGCACCACAGATCGAAAAGAAAACCCGTGCGCGCTATCCGGACGGGTTCGATGCCTATGGCGCCGACGCACTGCGTTTCACGCTCGCGGTCATGGCGGCAATGGGGCGAGACATTAAACTCTCCGTCGACCGCGTCGCTGGCTACCGGAACTTCGGCACCAAGCTGTGGAATGCCTCCCGCTTCGCTCAGATGAACGAGTGCGCCGGCGATCCGGCGTTCGATCCGCATGCCTGCAAGCAGGTGGTGAACCGGTGGATCGTCGCGTCCGCCGCACGCGCCGCAGGTGAGGTAACAGCTGCCATCGAAGCCTACCGCTACAACGAGGCGGCCGATGCGATCTATCGGTTCACGTGGAACACGTTCTGCGACTGGTATGTCGAGCTTATCAAACCGCTGCTGAACGGACAGGATGAGCGCGCCAAGCAGGAGACCCGGGCGACGATGGCCTGGACGCTCGATCAGATCCTTGCGCTCCTTCACCCGTTCATGCCGTTCATCACCGAAGAGCTCTGGGAAAAGCTCGCCGAGCACACCTCCGCACGTGAAACGCCGCTCATGCTCGCGCCATGGCCAATGCTCGAAGGGCTCGCGGATACAGAGGCGGAGGCAGAGATGGACTGGGTCGTCTCGGTCGTCTCGGAGATCCGCTCGCTGCGCTCTGAGATCAACGTGCCGGCAGGGACGAAGATCCCGTTGGAGATGATCGATCCATCACGTGACATCCTGAGCCGGGTCGACCGGCACGGGGAGACGATCGAGCGTCTTGCGCGCCTCGACGGCATGACCCGTGCGGATGCGCCCTCGCGCGGCGCGGCGCAGATCGTTGTGGGCGAGACCACCTTTGCTCTCCCCCTTGCCGACGTGATCGATATGTCGGCCGAGGCGACGCGTCTCTCGAAGGATATCGCCCGCCAGCAGAGCGAGATCGACAAGATCTCGAAGAAGCTCTCGAATGATGCATTCGTCGCGAAAGCGCCGGAGCATGTGGTCGCCGAGCAGCACGCGCGACGACAGGAGGCCGAGGCAGTCGTCGCGAAATTGAGCGATGCGCTCGCCCGGATCGAGGCGCTCCAGTAGGCGCCGCTCCGCGCAGCGCACGAGAAAGGCAGCCGCCATGTACGTACCGCCGGAGTTCGTTGCGAGCGATAGCGATGACGTCCGCCGTATCGTCGAGGCCAATCCACTCGCGACCGTCGTCGGCGCGGGCGGAGGAAAAATCGTCGCCACCCATGTCCCGGTCGTGCCGACATACGAGGACGGTCGGCTCGTTGCGCTCGCCTGCCACGTCGCGCGCGCGAACACGCATTGGAAAGCGATCGCAGGCGATGTGCTCGTGATCTTTCGCGGCGTGGAAAGCTACATCACGCCCGGGTGGTATCCGAGCAAGGTAGAGACCGGCAAAGTCGTCCCGACCTGGAATTACGAGGCGGTCCACGTAAACGGCACCGCCCGCGCGATCGATGATACCGCCTGGCTCGCGCGCCATGTCGCCGATGTGACCGACCGGTTCGAGGCGCCGCAATCAGCGCCTTGGGCAACCAGCGATGCGCCCGAGCGCTACATGGAGGTTATGCTCCGCGGAATCGTCGGAGTGGAGATCGCCGTGACGTCGATCGATGCCAAGATCAAGGCAAGCCAGAACAAGACCGAAGATGACAGGCGCGGCGTGATCGAGGGGCTGTCAGAACGTGCGGACCCGAGCGCGCGTGCCATGGCTGCTCTCGTCGCCCGTGATCTGAAGCGCTGAAGCCCGCCCCGCGATCCCTGCTCGCGGCTATCTGCCAGCGCGACGGCTCTCTCGCCTCCCGCGCTTTCGGCCCAAAACGTCGGACAGCGCACGCCCGACCATGCAGACGCCGCAATCCCCCGCCACCCCACACGCCTTAAGACGTCGTCGCCCGCCGCCTCAACGTGCGCGTCGTCTCGTATCTGAACCTATGAACCGGCGCGCGGACGATCTGCGGACAAACCGATGCTCAGACTGCTTTCACTCGCGATCATTCTCGGCGCCCCGGCAATAGCACTCGCGCTCGTCGGCGGTCATGCGTTTTCCAATGCCGTCGGCGCCGTCGATCACCCGATCCAGCACGTCTTCTTCGGGCTGCCGCGTGAGGCGGGATGGGCCGGGCCGGTGGTTGCGCTCGCCGGTGTCGCGGGGAGCTTCATGCTGCTGCGCGCGATCGGCTACACGCTGAGCCTCATCACAGGCGTGACGGCGCTCGCAATGATCTTCGTCGTGTTCGTGCGACCGGATGCGATCGATCCGCTCAAGCGGCTCATCGCGCCAGCTAGCCCCGCGGATTCGAGCGCATCGTTCAACGTCGCGCCGCCGCGCGCATCCGGAACGAGCCGAAGCCCGACGGCAGAGGCTGAATAGCTGCAGGCCGAAAAGCCGTCGCAGGCCTCGCACGCGCATGCTCACTGGCAGCCGTGCCATCGAGCGCCGAGCCGTCCAGCCGGACGACTTGCCATCAGACTAGTCACCGTCATCGGTGCTGGGTTTATTTTCTCCCTTACTGGGAGCCTCTTTGCCGGAAGCCTCCTGGCCGGGAGCCTCCTGGCCGGAAGCCTCCTTGCAGATCGCACGCAACGCTGCCCACTCTTCGTCGGTCAGAACTGGCCGGGTCTCATAGCTCGGCACGGCTTCGATTTTCGCGATCCGGTCGCGGGTCGACGGGTGCGTGCTGATCACTTGCAGTGAGCGCTGGATACCGGTCTCGGCGCGCCGACGTTTGTCGTAGGCGTCCTTGCTCTCTCCCTTTCGCCGTTTGGGAGCAAAAATCCGTTCCTCGCGCTCGACGAGGCGGCGGAAAAATCCGGCAAGTGGTTTCGGATTGACCTGCGCTGAGCGCAGAAGCGCCAGCCCTATGGTATCCGCTTCGACCTCAGCATCGCGGCTGAAACTGAGCGCGACGAGCGCCGTACCGAGGTTGCCGAGGGTCTCAGCGCCGCCCGTGAAGACGAACTGCGCGGCGACCATCAAACCGACGGCGCGCACCAGCGCGGTTTCAGGATGAAGCTCGACGACATGGCCGAGCTCATGCGCCAGCACGCCGGCGACTTCGGCCGGACCGGCCGCCTTTTCGACCAGCCCGCGCGTCAGCACGATATGCCCGCCCGGGAGCGCAAAGGCATTTTGCATCCGCCAGTCGATCACTTTCACATCGAACGGCGTGGCCACGGCATCGTCGATCCGCGCGACCATCTTCGCAAGCGCGGCCGAACCTGCAGCCGTAGAGCAAGTGCGCCGCCCTTGCGCGAGACTGGTCAGCACGGTGTCGGCGAGGCGGTCCCTGACGGGGGGCGGGATCTGGTGCGCAAGGCTCCGCGCCGGCGAGACATCGAACGCGTAAACGCCGCCCGCGACCCCGGCGAGAAAGATGAGAATGCCGAGCGCCGGGCGAATGAACGCCCAGCTGCGTGCGCGCGGCGAAGTATGCCGGGCGACCTGTGCCAGTCGCCGCACGAATGCACGATCCGCGACAAACAGGGAAGCGCCGGGAAGACCGGCGTTCTGGACAAGCACATCCGGATCGCCCGCCCGCACCGGATCGACCGTCGTTACGTCCGCCAGCAGCCAGCGATGATGCACAGGAGGGAGTTCGCCCGGTGCGGCCACCGCGCCGGCCTCCCAGAAGACGAGCGCTTCGCCGTCGATCGTCCCGCTCACCGCGACCGAACGTGCACTTTCGCCGTCGCTGAAGCGCCCGTCGAAGAGCTGGCGCTCAGAACCCATCGATATCGAATGCTCCCGCCATGCCTTCGCCTGTCCGGCTGAGCGCCGTAGCGTTCTGAATGATCCCGTCCACGTCGACGGCACCGGTAACACTCAGACGATCGATCACGTACTTCGAGATCCTGGCAAGCGCGACCGGCTGCAGGATGGTCAGGCTGACGATCATGATCACGAGGTTACTGAGAAAAATCCAGAGCATGCCACCGAGACTGAGACGAAGATCAAAACGCGCGCCGTCGAAGGTCGTCTGCCGCGTGATGTAGTTCGTGATGGCGGTGAAATAGAGAACCTGCAGCACGCCGAGCCCGACGATGTAGATAAAGAGCACGCCGAAGATGAAGATCCCGAGCTGCGCGGCGAGTTCCGGGTCGTCCTCGATGCCCGCAAGGCGTTCGGGGTCGCTCATGACGGTAAAGTCAAAACCGCTCAGCAGTGTCGCGAGATAGCCAAGGGCACCAACAACGATGAGCCCGCCGAAGAAAATCCCGGCGAACCGCGCGTAGATATCGCCAACATCGCCATCGTACCCGAACCGCCCGCTGCCGAAGTACTGCGCCCCCGTCATCTGCTTGTAGAGCGCGTGTGTGCGGTAGGGGATGATCCAGCCGAGCGTCGCGAAGATCAGCAGCGTGGTCCATATGTATGTCCACGTGTACCCCCAGCCACTGCCGTCGAGTGACCCGCGGATACCGCGCCAGGTCGTCCGCGAGAGCCGATACCGTCGCGCCCGCCACACCGCGAGCCCGAAGAGCACGAAGATGATCAGGTAGACGACGATCTGGATCGCGATCGTTATCAGCGAATTCTCACCGAACGTGAGCGAGGCCGCGATCAAGATCAGGATCGACGGCAGCAGAAACACCCCGAAGATGATTAGGAAGCCGAGAAACAGCTCCTTGCCCGTTCCGGTGTAGACGAGTGGCTCGCCGTTGATCCGCACCGCCGACCAGATCCGTTTGCGAACCTCCGTCTTTCCCCAAAACGAATAGATGCCGAGCGTCAGGATCGAGAGCAGGGTGTTGAGGAAGCTCAGCCCGGTGAGCGCCCACGGACTGCCACGCCATGTGATGTCGATCGGCTCAGGTACGCCCGTGGTGGTCGGGCGATCGACGGATGCCGTCGGGATCGGTGGCGGCTGCGGGATGTCGAGAGGCGCTGCCGCCCCGCTGCCAAAGCCGGGAACGCCGGCCCCGATTGGATCGCTCATGTCAGTCCTTCCCAACCGGTCACACCAGCATCAGTACGCGTTCTAGTCGGACGCGCCATGATGCGAGCCCCCTGAGGCTGCCGACCGTGGAGAAATTCACGCGGTGCGGCACATCTGAAACAGCCGGCCGCGGGCGAGTCCGCACCAGTCCGCACCAGTTTGCGCCACTGGGGACAATCCCGTTGCAACATTCTTCGGATGCGTGCGCGCATCGTTATGGCTAGGTTTGGAGCGGCCAGAGCGGCGCGCGCGCAGCACCTCGGTGCCGAGTGCGGATTGCTCAGTGCGCAGACGAGCCAACCGGATCGGTAGATGCGGCGGGCGAGAGGTGGGGAATGGGCAGCAACGACTTCAGTTGGGTCGGTGCCCTCGGCGGCATCAACCTGTTCTTCTTTGCGTGGTCGGCGACCGGCGCGACCGATCTGCTGGCCCGTGAGCACGGCGTGCTCGAGATCGCCCAACTCGTGCTCATCGCGATCGCGGCCCTGATTTTTGTCCTCTCGCTCTGGCGCAGTGAGGGCCCGGCCCGCTCGGCGGCGATCGCGCTCGTTGCGCTGAGCGTGCTCTTTTTCTACCGCGAGCTGGACCTCGCCGCGTTCGGCGTCGGCGCGCCGCTCGATGCGCTGAGCCGTTCGGGCGTCCGGGATGTCGTGGTCGGCATCGGGACGGCAGCGCTCCTCGGCTATGCCGTGCTCCGCCGCGCAGACTGGTCGGCATGGTGGCGGCTCGCGACCCGCCCGGCCGCCTGGCCACTTGGCGCAACGATCATCCTGCTCGGTGTGGGCGTGGGGCTGGGCGCCGCGCTCAAGGGCAGTCTGCAGGGCCAGTTCTGGGAGGAGCTGGTCGAGTTCAACGGTTATGTTCTGTATGTCTTGGCGGCAGGCCGCCACGTCAGCCTCTCCCGCATCGACGACGTCATCACCCGCCCTATCGCACCAAACTAAGCCGCTGCATAATGCTGCCGGCCTCTCAATTCAGGTCTCAGTTCGCTGAATAAATGGCGTCAGGTGCGGTACTCCTGCCCGCAATCGGCCCGCTGCATCGAAATCCGTATCGGCGTGAAAGGCGACCCGCGCCCGCGCGTCGAGAGACGTCACCACGCCCCGCCAGTGGTCGACAATCGCGCCTGCCGCACTGGCGGCGTCTGGCGGTGCGCCTGCCTTGCCTAGCTCGGCTCCGTGATCTCGGCTGTCGGAACTACCGATGCCGAAGAACAGCTCAGGCTCTAGCACGTTGTAGCCGAGATAGCGGAATGGATAGAGAATGGGAAACAGATGCATGCGTGCATTTCCCTCCCGCCCGTCCGGGCCGCAGAAACTTGCAGGCGCGCCGAGTGTCACGCAGGCGAGCATGTGCCGTCCGCGAAAGCGCCCCGCATCGTAGCGCATCCGACTGCGATACATCTCGCCGTAAACGAAAACCCGGTCCATCCACCCTTTGAAGATGGCGGGCGGGCCGAACCACCAGAGCGGGAAGTGCACCACAAGGAGATCGGCCTGAGAAAGGAAGTCTATTTCCCGCCGAACGTGCGGCGCGAGCGTCCGGCTCTTCGCCGCCTCCCGTTGCCAGGACTGTGTATCAAATCGCTCCGGCCCTGCGGCCGCAAGCTCGTCGGCGTGCCGATAATGATGAGGTCCTTCCCGGGCATCGAAATCAAGACCGTAAAGATCGCTTGAGGAGACGCTGTATCCCGCCGCTGCGAGGCTATCGCAGCTCGCGTCGAACAGCGCACCGTTCAACGACCGGCGCTCGGGGTGCGCAAGCAGCACATGTGCATGAGCCATGACGACTCTCCTCGTTGGTGCGTGGGTGGTGCGTCAGTGGGCATATCGCTGGCACAAGCACCGGCACTTTTCGTCGGTAACAACCACGACAATGCCCTTTTCCCACCAATTCGCCGTCGCTTTGCAATCGGATAACGACCCTCGATCACGACCAGAGGGAACTTGTCATGCGTATCGTTCTGTTCCTCGCCTTCCTGCTGATGACGGGAGGTTATCTCGGCGCCACGGCTTTCCAGTCCGGCGCTGACCTGCAGAACCTCGGGCTCGCCGAGCTCGGTAATGTTGGCCAATCAGCCACAGTCATTCTGGCGCTGCTGCTGCCGGCGGCCGTGATGCTGATTGCGCTGCTTGCCGGCGACGCTGCCAAACGTCTGCGCTGACCACCGCCGGCGCGGCGTTGCGTTGAGCTCTGTCTGCGCGTTTGGCGCGGTCGGCGGCCGGTTCAGACACGAGTGATGCGCAGGTGTCACAGGGTGCGGCATCGCTGCCTAGTTGGTGCCACAAACCGAGACGACGTTAGGAGATGAGTGGTGGCTGCACCGGGGGCAGCACGCGCTGATGGGAACAGCGCACCACCGCCGTTGAAGGGGGCAGAAATCCGGAGGGCGCATGCGTGACATGCGCGGAAACCGCTGAGCCGATCGCGGCTTATGCAGTCGTGCCGACGGATGAAAGACGAAGTGATGCGAAGAGTGAAACAGGCGAAATCAACCGCACCCGTGTCGCGGGTCAACGCTCGTCAGGCGGGCCGTTCGGTGCTGGCCGCAGCGGCAGTCGCGCTGCTTGCGACGTGCGCCACCCCGTTGGTCGCGACGGGCGGCATTGGTGTGACGGCGGCGTTTGCGCAGACGACGGCAAACCGGTCGCAGGCCGCCTATGAGGAAGGCCGGCGCGCGTTCGTCCGCGGCGCCTACAACGAAGCCGTTGATCCTTTGCGGCTCGCGGCCGATGGCGGCGTCCTGCTCGCCCACTACTATCTCGCGGAAATTCTCTCCGACCCGCGGACCGCGGCGCATGATCCTGACGAGGCGTTCCGGCGGTACGTGCGGGTGATTGAAGACGCACCGGACGTGGATCCCGATTACGACTATCGCGCACGCTTCGTCGGCCGCGCGTACGTCATGGCCGGGCGGTACTACCTCGGTGAACTGCGCGCGCCCTCTGTTCGTCGCTCGCCGGTGCAGGCGCGCCGTCTCTTTGGCTATGCCGCGAACTATCTCGACTTTGCCGATGCGCAGTACGAGTTCGCACGCATGCTCATGAAAGGCCGCGGCGGGCGCCAGAACGTGCAGAGCGGCAAGCATTATCTCTCCACGTTGTCCCGCAAGGGCCACGCGGGTGCGCAAGGCTATCTCGCCGAGTTGTTCTTCACCGGAACGCATGTGCCGAAGCGGCGTGACTATGCGCTCGCCCTCAGCACCCTTGCGGTCAAGAACGCGCCGTCGAACGACGCGCTCTGGATCAACGCACTGCACAACGACATCCAGTGCAGCGTCACGGGAGAAGAACGAAACGGCGCGGACGCATTGATCGCCCGCTGGTCGAAAGGGGGCGCCGCTTCGCGCGTGCACCCGCGCGACCGCGGCGGACTACTGGCCGGCGGCTCGGCGAGCTGGTCGTGCGATCTTTCCGATCAGATCGCTGCGGCGAATGACGCGCCGGGTGCTGCGTCAGACGTCACGTCTGAAGATAGTGCAGCCCGCTCGATGCCCGCCGGTGAAAGCCAGCCGATGGGTGCGGGCGAAACACGGCCGGCCAGTGGCTCAGGGATCATGCGCGGGAGCGTATTCGGTCCGCGCAGTTATCTCCGGGCCCTTGAAGACGATGATGGCGCCTACGAGCTCGACATCGAGCGTTGAAGGCGTGCGGTCATCGTTTGGCCGGTGCGCGGGCGGCGGCCGTTCTCAGATGCTGAATTCCGCCACCACCGGCGTGTGATCCGACGGCTTTTCCCAACCGCGCACGACCCGCTCGATCTCGCAGGTCACGAGGCGATCGGCCGCCTGCGGTGATAGCAGCAGGTGATCGATCCGAATGCCGTTGTCTTTCTGCCAGGCGCCGGCCTGGTAGTCCCAGAATGAATACTGGTGCGGCCGCGGGTCGACCGCGCGGAAAGCGTCCGTAAGCCCGAGATTCACGATCTCCCGGAACGCGGCATGGGTTTCCGCGCGGAACAACGCATCACCCTCCCATGCATCCGCATCGTGCACGTCATCCGCGGTTGGAATGACATTGTAGTCCCCGGCCAGCACCAGCGGCTCTTCGTAGGCGAGCAGCGTCTCCGCGTGCGCTTTGAGCCGGCCCATCCACGCAAGCTTGTACGGATATTTATCCGTATCGACCGGATTGCCGTTCGGGAGATAAATCGATGCCACGCGGATGATCCCGCCTGCATCCGGCGCCTCGACCACAGCCTCGATGTAGCGCGCTTGCGTATCTTCCGCGTCCCCATCGAGCCCGCGGCGCACATCGCTGAGCGGATGTTTGCTCAACAGTGCGACCCCGTTGAAACTTTTTTGTCCATGGACCTCGACATTGTAGCCGAGCTCCTCGAACGCCTCTGCGGGAAACGCCTCGTCGACCGATTTGATCTCCTGCAGACAGGCAACGTCCGGCGCATGCTCACGCAGCCAGGTTTTCACCGTCTCCAGCCGTGCTTTGACGCCGTTAATATTCCACGTCGCGATCCGCATGGCGGTCTCCGGTCGGTTTCGGGGGCGGGGCAGCACCGCAAGGGCGTGCCGGGTATTCAGTTTCATTAACGCGGCGGCAGCACCTTTACGATACAGTGCATGCTGATCGTTCACCTGCGTGCAACGCGTGGGCGAGACGATCACGCTCGGAATGAAACTTGAATTATGCGGCAACGGGCGCGGGGGCCCCGGCGCACGACAGCCATGGACGGAATGCATGAGCAGCTTGATCTACGAAGGCCGACGGTACGATCCCGGTCGGTTCATGAAGCTCGCAACCGGGCTCAACATCATCGTTGCGATGGTGTTCGTGTTCGCCTGGCACTTCGCCGCGCTCTTCACCGCTGATGCGATTTCTGCTGCGAGCGGTATCGGCCTCAGCCCGCACAGCCGCCCGGAGTTGCTCGAGAGCCCATACGTTTACCTTTGGACGACCCCGCTCATCGCCTCGTTCATCGGCTGGTTCGCCTATAAGTTCGAGTACAAGACGTTCGGCCGGTTCGTTGCGATCTACCCGGTGATGCTGATCGTCAGTTGCGTGATCTGGTACGCCAACTTCGCATTCTGAGGGTGCGTTGAGCCTTAGGTCCACCCTATCACGGCAGCAACGCCACTAGATTGCAAAGCTCGTCCCGCAGCCGCACCCGGCTGTCGCGTTCGGGTTGTTGATCTTGAACGCCGCGCCGATCAGATCGTCGACAAAGTCGATCTCGGCCCCCGCAAGAAACGGCAGCGATACGGGATCGACCAGCACGGTCGCCCCCTCGCGCTCTAACACCAAGTCGTCGTCGGCCTGTTCCGTGACGAGATCATAGCGATATTGAAAACCGGAGCATCCACCCCCCTCGACACTCAATCGCAGCATGGTGCCTGCGGGCTCGTCGGAAACGATTTCCGCGACCCGGCGCGCGGCAGCGGCGGTGACGGTAACCGGCGTCGCCTCGGCGACCGACGGTGCAACAGGTTCCATCTGCGTCATCGATGAGCCTCGTGTGTTTCGCTGTAGCGCTACGGGCGCCAGCCCCGCCTCGGGTCAACGCATCGTGCACGTGATCACCTTGCCGGATCGTGCGATTCCGGCGTACCGGCCATAACACGAGAAATGGCAACCCGATCAGGACGTGTCTAGTAGAGTTCCGATCAGCGTCAACCGACCGTGACCGCTACAAGATCGCAGGCGACGGCGGCGCCAGCGCAGGAGAGGCCCACGTGAGCGCCGCCCACCGCGAACCAGCGCCCGAAAAGCCGTCCGCTGCCGGCCCGCAACAGCCCGACCAAGCCACGACCCGACAGGTGCGCGCCCCGGGGCCCGCACTGACATCTGCCACGATCGCAAGCCGTCCGGAGGCCTCGCGCGGGCGGACCATCGCCGAGCCGGACTGCCCGATGCGTTCGCCGTTCCAGCGAGACCGGGACCGCGTCATCCACTCGAGCGCGTTTCGCCGCCTTACCTACAAAACCCAGGTCTTCGTCTACCACGAGGGCGACCACTACCGCTCGCGCCTCACCCATTCCCTGGAGGTGGCGCAAGTCGCCCGCGCACTCGCCCGCATGCTGGTGCTCGACGAAGATCTGACCGAAGCGATCGCACTCGCTCATGATCTCGGTCACCCGCCGTTCGGGCACACGGGCGAACGCGCTCTCGATCGCGCGCTCGCCGACGCGGGCGGCTTCGATCACAACGCCCAGAGCCTGCGCGTGGTCACCGAACTGGAGCAGAAATACGCGTTGTTTGACGGCATGAACCTGAGCTGGGAGGTGCGCGAAGGGCTCGTCAAACACAACGGCCCTGTGCACGAGACACGCAGTCGTTTCCTCGCCGACTATATTGCCGCGCACGACATGCAGCCGACAGTGTTTGCGTCGGCCGAAGCACAAGCGGCCGCGATCGCCGACGATATCGCCTACACCAATCATGACATCGACGATGGTTTGCGCGCCGGCCTGCTCGAGCCTTCCGATTTGCGCGCTGTTGATCTGGTTGGCGAGCTGCTCGACGAGGTCACCGATCGCTACGGCATGCTGCCGGACGGAAGGTTGGTCTACGAGGTGAACCGGCGGCTGATGACCCGGATGATCGATGATGCGGTCGCGGAGACGCGAAGCCGGGTGGCAGCCGGCGGGCTCGCCTCGAGCGACGACGTGCGGGCGGCCGACCAGGTGACGGTCACGTTCTCGCCGCGCATGGCCGCTTAGATCGCATCGCTCCGGGCGTTTCTGTATGCCACGGTGTACCGCCACCCGAGCGTCATGCGGGTGATGGACGATGCCGAGCAGATCGTGCACGACCTGGTGGTCCGCTTTCGCGCGGCGCCATGGGAGATGAGCCCGTCGTGGGCCTCGAGCGCCCGCGAAACGCCTGACACGACAGCCCGCGCGCAAATTGTCTCCGACTACGTGGCCGGCATGACCGATCGCTACGCTCTTGCAGAACACCGTCGCCTGTTTGACGCCACGCCCGACCTGCGATAGCCCCGCCGCCGTCCGCCCACCCCTGATCGACCGGTCCGGGAGGCCGGCGCGCCCAGGAAAACCGGACCATGAACGTATTCAAGCACTTCGAAGAGGCGCTCGCTGACGCGCTCGACGCCCTCGGCGGACGCGGCGAAATTCCGGCCGACGTCGAGCGCCGCGGCATCACCGTCGAGCCACCGCGCGACGCTGCGCACGGTGACCTCGCAACCAACGCCGCCATGGTTCTGGCCAAACGCGTGGGCAGCAAGCCGCGCGACCTTGCGGAGAAAATTGCTGAAGAGCTGCGCGGGCGGGACGACTTTGCCGATGTGGACGTTGCGGGTCCCGGCTTCATCAATGTGCGGTATGCACCAACGTTCTGGCACCGCTTTCTCGCGAGCCTGTTAGTTGCCGGCGGAGATTTCGGTCGCGGCGCGCTGCGCACAGGCGATAGCCCCATCAACGTCGAATATGTCTCCGCAAATCCGACCGGCCCACTGCATGTCGGGCATACCCGCGGCGCAGTGTTCGGCGACGCCCTTGCGAGCCTGCTCGATTTTGCCGGCTACGAGGTCGCCCGCGAATACTACATCAACGATGCCGGGGCGCAGATCGACACGCTCTGCCGCTCCGTGTTCCACCGCTACCGCGAAGCGTGCGGCCAGGAGCCGGGCGAGCTCGGCGAGGGGCTGTATCCGGGCGACTACCTCGTCCCGGTTGGCGAGGCGCTGGCCCGCGAGCATGGCGAAGAACTGCTCGGCAAGGCGGAAGCCGACTGGATGCCGACTGTCCGCGAGACCGCGCTCGCGATGATGATGGATCTGATCCGTGCGGATCTGGCGCGGCTCAACATCCATCACGACGTCTTTTTCTCCGAACGCAGCATGATGACCGGCGATGAGGACATGGTCGCCGCCACAATCGCGGACCTGCGGGCACGCGACCTCGTCTACGAAGGTCGACTCGAGCCGCCGAAAGGCAGCGCCCCGCCTGAAGACTGGGAGGACCGTGAGCAAACGCTGTTCCGCTCGACCGCCTTCGGTGACGACGTCGACCGCGCGCTTATCAAGTCGGACGGCACCTATACGTATTTTGCCTCCGACATGGCCTACCACCGCGACAAGTATCGCCGCGGCTTCACCACCATGATCGATGTCTGGGGTGCTGATCACGGCGGTTACATCAAACGGGTCGATGCGGCGATCCAGGCCCTGACGGAGAAAAAAGCGACGTTCGATGTTCGTCTTTGCCAGCTCGTCCGGCTGTATCGAGCCGGCGAACCCGTGAAGATGTCGAAGCGGGCGGGCACATTCGTGACGCTGGCCGACGTGGTCGACGAGGTCGGCTCCGACCCGGTGCGCTTCATGATGCTCTATCGCAAGAACGAGGCGCCGCTCGACTTCGACTTCCAGGCGGTGACGGAGCAGGCCAAGGAGAACCCCGTCTTCTATGTCCAGTACGCCCATGCGCGGGTCTGTTCGACCCGTCGAAACACCGCCGCCGTATTCGACGACGCGCGCGACGATGTCATGCGCGGGCTCGACGCATCGGCGCTCGGGGCGCTGACGGATGTCGGCGAACTTGCCCTTATGCGGCGGCTCGCGAGCTTTCCCCGCCTTGTCGATGCTGCAGCGGCCGCGCGCGAACCCCACCGCCTCGCATTTTTCCTCTACGAGCTCGCATCCGAGTTCCATGCCCAATGGAACCGCGGCAAAGATGCGCCACAATTGCGCTTCATACGCGATGATGACAGGGGCTTGACCGTTGCCCGTCTGGCACTCGTCGAGGCCGTCGGGCGGGTCTTACACACAGGGCTGACACTTCTCGGTGTGCATGCACCTGAGGAGATGCGGTAGACTCCGATTCGAGCGTCTGCGGGCGCGGGGCTCTGAGGGGACGAATATTCATGGCACGGTCCGACGATCCGGTGGCATATTCGCAGTCGTGGGCACCTGGTTCGGACGGCTACGCGCCGCAAGCCTACCCGGGGGAAACCACTGGGTATGCGCAACCCTATGTACCTGAGCCGACCACGGCGCCGCATGGTGGGCATGGTGCCGTGGACCAAGGTGCTCCGGAAGCGCCGTTCTCACCGTCCGGATTTGAACAGCCCAGCTACGCAAGCCAGTCACATCAGCCCGGTTATGCCGACCCTGCAAACCAGGCTGGTTATCCGGGTCAGGTAAATCATCCCGCCGTTTCTGATCCGTTTGCCAAGCCGGCTCTAGCGCCGCACCCGTCCTATGCCGAGCGCGGCTACGCCCAGCAATCCGCGCCGCAGCCGGCCACAGATAATTTTGCTCCCCAGGAGCAGGCTTACGACACTTCAGCGTATGCACAGCCGCACGCCGCACAGCCGGCGGGATATGCTGGCGGACATGATGCGTCAGCCGCGCAGCCGTACATGTATGGTGCTCCGGCTTCCCAGCACGCTGCGCCGCCGACGGCGCCGTCAGCGGGACAGCCGATGAGCTATCTGGCGCACGCCGCCGCGGAGGCATACGGCCAGCCTGCGCTGCACGAATACGGTCAGCCGCAAGGGCAAGACGCTCAGGCGTACGGGTACAACCCCGCAGCCGCGCCGGCCGAGCAGGCGACTCAGTCACACCATGTGTATGCCTACCAGGGTGAGGCTCCGTCGCAGTACGGTCAGCCGCACACCACGGCGTTGGAGCCGCAGGGATATGTCTCCGCTGGTGCGTCGGCATACGAACCAACGACCGGCGCAGCGGAACCAGCACCGGTTTCCTACGCGAGCGATGCGTTCGCGGCACAGCCCACAGCGCCGGCGTCAAGCGCGATGCCGACGGACACAGGGTCGTTTCTCGATCTTGGTGCTGATCCATTGCGCGCAAGTGCCCCGACCGATCAGTTTGGTGCCGCGGCGGCAAACGGGTTTTCCTCCGCGGATCGGCCGTTCACGGAGCCTGGATTTGCGGATCAGGCCGGCCAGTTGGCTGCGGACCAGTTTGATGCAGGCCAGTTCGGTGCAAGTCAGTTTGGCGCAGGCCAAATCGGAACAGCGGAACCCGGAACAGCGCAACCTGGGGCAGTGCAGGCGAACGATTTCGCAGCCGCCAGCCACGCTGATTTTGCTCAGCCGTCGTCCTATGACGCCGGTGCTGCGCAGCATTTGGGCTACGACCAGTTTGCATCGGGCGGAGTAGGCGCGGCGCTAACCGAACCCGGTTTCGCAGGTGGTGCCGCCACCGACCCGCGGTATGCGCATTCCCATGACACCGGCGCAGGGCACGACGGCGTTGCCGGTTATCACGACCCAAACAACCCACATGGGCAGCCCGGCCACGGCGATTTCGTCGATGCGGGCGCGCCGCACTACAATGATGCGTTCGGCACGGATGCCTACGGCCACGGCGTTGGTCAGGGCCAGGACCCTGACGCGCTCATGCCCGAGATCGTGGCAGCGCAGGCGGCCGAAGCGCACGCACCTGCGCGCGGTCGACGCGGCCTGATCGTGGTTGGTGCGCTGGTCGCCGCCGTCGGCATCGGTGGGGCCCTCGGCCTTGCGTACAAATACAGCAACGACACCACGGTCGCCTCGGACGGCACGCCGCCAACCATAAAGGCGAATCGTGCCGCGATGAAAGAAGCGCCACCTGCCGGTCAGCGCACCGCCACGCGCTCCGATGGGCTGACAGAGCTTACCGGAAACCGGGCCTCCGGCGTGTCGCGAACCCGTGTTGTGTCACGCGAAGAAGCACTCGGCGGCGATCTGCGCTCGACAACCAATGGTGTCGCGCGGCAGTCCGGCACGCGGGTCACCAACCTCCAGGGCACATCACCGAACCGCGTTAACGTGCCGGGTGTGAGACAGGTGAAGACCCGTGTCGTTCGCCCGGACGGTACGCTGGTCCAGCCGACAGCAGGCACGCAACGCGAAAGCGTGGCGATCCCTGGCATCTCGCTCGGTGATCTGCAGCCCGCGCCGCGCGTTGGACAGCCGACCCGTCAGGCGACGCGCCCGACCCGATCGATCACGGCCCCGATACCTGAGGCACCAAAAGCCAGCACGGATCGCCTTCCGCGCCAGGCGGCACGTATTCCGACGCCCAAACCGGCCAACACGCGCCAGCAGGTCGCCAGCTTGCAGCGGGATACGGCGGCGGTTACGCGGCCAGCCCAACCGACGAACAACGCAGCGCCCTCTGGTCTTGGGTATGTGGTTCAGGTCTCCTCACGCCGGTCGCGGATCGATGCGCTCGCCGCCTTTGCCGATCTGCAACAGCGGTATGGCGGCGCGCTTTCCGCGAAGCAGCCGGACATTCAGGAAGTGGATCTCGGCACGCGGGGCAAATGGTACCGCGTCCGCATCGGCCCACCCGGCTCGAAGAATGCGGCGTACGGGCTCTGCAATCGCTTGAAGAAAGCGGGCCTGAAAGACTGCATCATCAAGACCTACTGACCGTGTTGTGTCGCCCGGCCTCGTTGGCCGGGTCGCGGGCCCTTGGTGCAAGATGCTCGGCGGCGCGATCAGCCTTCGGCGCCTATCCGGTATGGTGCATGCGGGCGCTGCGAGGGAGGTGGGCGACCTGATAGTTCGGCAGCCTTACGGTTCGCCAGCCAGCCGGACCCGCCACCAGCAGCAACCGTGAGGTGCGCGTATGACCGCGGCTTTCATCACCGGGTGCGCCGGCGTTGCGCTGACCAACGACGAGCGGTCGTTCATCCGCGACGCACATCCGGCCGGGCTGATCCTCTTCACGAGGAACTGTGAAACGCCGGCTCAAGTCCGCACGCTTGTCGATGATTTTCGCTCCCTCGCGGGCGACGATGCGATCGTGGCGGTCGACCAGGAAGGGGGCCGCGTGCAGCGCATGGGCCCACCTGCATGGCCCGCGTATCCCGCCGCGGCTGCCTTCGCCGACCGCTACCGCACCGATCGCGCATCCGCCGTCGAGGCCGCTTTCGCCGTCGCGCGTCTGTGCGCTGACGATCTGACCGCCTGCGGCATCTCCATGAACTGCGTGCCGGTGCTGGACGTCCCGCAAGCGGACGCGCACGAGATCATCGGCACCCGCGCTTACGGCCAAGACCCAGAGACGATCATCGCGCTCGCACGCGCGGTGTCGGACGGGCATCTAGCCGGCGCGGTTGCCCCGGTCGCCAAGCACCTGCCGGGCCACGGCCGTTCCAAGGCGGACAGCCATCTCGCACTGCCTGTGGTGGACACGCCCTACGATGAGCTCGCGCGCACGGATTTTGCTCCGTTCGTGGCGCTGGCTGATCTGCCCGCCGGCATGACGGCCCACATCGTCTACACCGCGCTCGATGAACAGGAATGCGCAAGTACGTCTGCGCGGATCATCAGCAACATCATTCGCGGCCAGTTCGGCTTCGACGGCCTGTTGATGAGCGACGACCTCAGCATGGCCGCCCTGACCGGATCGATCGCCGACCGCACGGCTCGCGTTCGCCGGGCAGGCTGCGACATCGCGCTCCACTGCAACGGTCGGCTCGACGAAATGGTCGAGGTTGCCGACGCAGCGGGCATGCTTGGGGAAGACGGTGTGCGCCGCCTGCGTGATCTGCATGCCGCACGCGGGCAACCCGAGCCCTACGACCGCGCGGCGGCCGAGCGGATGCGTGACGCGTTGTTGGCAAGCGCGCCCGTGTAGCGGGCGCTGC
>JBCBJG010000017.1:0-22220 GCA_038523655.1 Pseudomonadota bacterium
GAAGTCGAACACCGTGACGCCACGCGCACAGAGCGTCTGCATCACCTCCTGCAGCAACACTTCGCCCGGCCCCGTGCGCACAACCGGCCCGCTGCCAATCGCACTCATCAGCGTGGTGAAGCAGCCCCGTTCCTGAACTCCAATCAGGACGGCGGCGGGTGCGCCCGCGACTTCCAGAAGCGCAAACAGCGGCGTTTGCTCGGCTGCGTCCTCTGCCCGTGCAAGCGCATCAGCGTAGAACGCGCGAAGTTGCACGTCTGCGAACGGATCCGGCGCACCGATCTCGGCAAGTTGCTGCGCCTTAAATGCGTAGAACGTGTCGAGCGTGCGCGCGGCGTGCGTTGCATCGCTGCCGGATGTGAGAATGAGGCGCGCTGCGCCGTCTCCGAGTTCGTCCAGACGACGACGCTGCCGCGCATGATTGCGCCGCTCGCGAGAGGAAAATGTCGCGGTATAGAGCGCGGCATAGTCGGGCCCGATCGACCGTTCAAAATTATCATTCGGCGCCCGTATGGCGCGCGTGCCGAGGAACGGGTTCTCTCGCCCCGCCACGTCACCGGGGACATTGCGGAGGAGAATGGCATCGATCTGTCGGCTGGCCCGCATGATCTCAACCAGCAGCGCTTCGGCGGCATCTGCATCGAGCGCGGCGGCGAGTGTCGGATCGAGCGCAATCGCATGGTTCGCAAACGCGTCCGCACCCAGACTGACAGCGACACGGCCGCCGAGGCGCTGAACGATCTCGAGCGCCAGCGCGAGCACTGGCCTTCCCGCCGCATCGTGCCCGGAGATAAACAGACCGTCGCGACCGCACGGGCGCATCACCTGCGTTACCCAGGCTGTCAGCCATGCAGGCGAGCCGGTCAGCGGCGCCGCTTGATCGTAGCGGAGCGCTTTAAGCGCGGAGAGAAACGTCTCGTCCACCGTCCCGGCAATCCGAAGATCGATTGCGCCCGCGTCACCTGCCACCACACGGCTGCAAACGATCGCGTCCTGTGGCGCATCGTGGTCTGCGTCCCGTGGCGCACTTTTGGGAGCGTCCTGTGACCGATCGGGGCGTGCAGCACCGGAGCGCACGCGCCTGCTGTCATCGTCGATCCGCGCATTGGCGATCGATCCGGCGGACGTATGTCGACGCATGTGCACGCAGAAGGCTCGATCCTGGCGCGGCGCGCCACTTGCTTGGTCGCAGTACGGGGCAGCCCGGGTGGAGGCATCACGCCCACCAGTTCCGGCCGCGCCGCTCTCATAACGGCAACGCACTTGCAAGATTTACCGCCAGTTCATGACAGATATGGATTTTAATCCCGCAAACCGAAGGACGTGGATCGAAATCATGCTTAATCATTCGTGTATCCGCGGACGGTCGACCGTGTCGGCGCCGGCATGATGTCAGGCGCGCCCGCATTCCGTGCTGCATTGCGCACGATCTCCACTCTGCGGCTCGATCGGCTGGCTGCGCCAGTCACCCGCGGTCTTGGCGCGATCATCATGCTGCATCAGGTATGCCCGCCGAGCGGTGAGCGCTTCGAGCCGAGCCGCATCCTGCAGATCACACCCGATTTTCTCGAAGCAGCACTCTCGATGGTGCGTTCGCAAGGCTTCGATTTCATTGCCCTCGACGACCTGCTGTTGCGGATCAGCACGCCCACAGACCGGCCGTTCGTCGCGTTCACGCTCGATGACGGCTATCGCGACAATCTCGAGCATGCCGCGCCGATCTTCGCGCGTTTCGATGCGCCCTACGCAATTTATCTTCCCGACAGTTTTGCGGATGGAAAGGGCGATCTGTGGTGGCTGACGCTCGAGGCGGTTTTGCGCAAGCGGACCAGCATCACGTTTGACAGCGGGGCCGGCACCGAACGCTACGATCTCGCCGATACGGACGCGAAGGTGCGCGCGCATTCCGCGATCTACTGGGCGCTGCGCGCGCGCGATGAACGCACGATGCGCGCGACGATCGCCGAATGGGCGGCGGAAAGTGATATCGACCCGGCCAAGATCGCCAGCGATTTGCTCATGGGCTGGGACGAGATCCGCGAGATTGCAGGTGATCCGCTCTGCACGATCGGCGCGCATACAACCGACCACCTCGCGATTGCCAAACTACCCGCTGACGAGATGCGTGATCAGATCGTGCAGAACCGCACCCGATTGACGCATGAACTCGGCGTTTCGCCGCGACACTTCAGTTATCCCTACGGCGATCCCGGCAGCGCGGGTCCCCGCGAGTTCGCCGAACTGGCAGCCCTCGGATTCGAGACCGCAGTCACCACGCGCAAAGGCATGATTTTCGCCGATCACGCCGCGCACGTGCATGCGCTGCCGCGGCTCTCGCTCAACGGAGATTTTCAGGATCTCGGAATGTTGCGAGCGCTTTTGAGCGGGCTGCCTTTTGCACTTCGCCGGCCGGGTCGCCTGCTCGACGTTGGATAGTCAACGCACCGCCGCCTCCTTCGACCGACCAGTTCCGCTTAGCCGACGCCATACTCGGCGGCCCCTAAGATGCCGTCGTTAGGCGTCTTCGTGCGCCATCCATTTAATAAGGTAGGCGCCCGGGAGCGCCCAACCCATCCCGGCAACCGCGTAGAAAATAAGCTGCAGGCTCCAGTGCGTCTGGTCCGTCAGCAGCGCCGGCGCGAGCCCGATCACCAGCAGGAAGTAGACGAACACCAGCACGACCAGCATGAAGGTGCCGACCAGTTTGCGCGTGCTTCCAGTCATCCCGCTGTCCTCCATCGCGCGCAAAAGGCGCATTGCCCGTTGCGGGCCAGGTTCATATCTCGTGCGCGGAGAGGTCGTCGCCAAGCGCGCGGAGAAGCATAGTGACCACTGCTACGTCGGATACATCGGGCCGGATGACGCGGCCGGTCCTCGTCTGGCTCATCTGCGTTGCGGCGCTTGTCGCGATGATGGTCGTCGTCGGCGGGGCGACACGCCTGACCGATTCCGGCCTCTCGATCACCGAATGGCAACCCATCATGGGCGCGATCCCGCCGCTGTCGGATGTGGACTGGCAGATCGCGTTCGACAAATACAAGCAGATCCCGGAGTACATCCAGGTGAACGCCGGCATGTCGATGGCCGAGTTCAAGGTCATCTTCTGGTGGGAATGGGCGCACCGCTTCCTCGGGCGGGTCGTCGGCCTCGTTTTCTTCGTGCCGTTCGTATTTTTCCTCGTGTGCGGGATGATTCCCCGCCGTGCCCTCCTGCCACTGATTGGTCTCTTCTGCCTCGGCGGCTTTCAGGGCTTCCTCGGCTGGTACATGGTGCAGAGCGGCCTGAGCGGTCGGGTCGATGTTTCGCAATATCGCCTCGCAGCGCACCTAGGTCTGGCGATCGTGATCTACTGCGCGCTCATCTGGTACGTTTTGCGCGAGCGGGTGCCGTCATTTGACCCAGCGCGCAACGGCACGCTGTCGCTCCACATGCTGCCGCGCGGCTTCGCGATCTCGGCCGTGGTGATCGTTGGGCTCGTTTTCCTGCAAATTCTCTCCGGCGCCTTTGTCGCCGGCATGCGCGCGGGTCTAGCCCATAACACCTGGCCGCTGATGGACGGCGCGTTCATCCCGGACGGCCTTTTCATCATGGCACCGGCCTGGGCCAACCTGTTTGAGAATGCGCTGACGGTGCAGTTCAACCACCGGATGCTCGCCTACGTGCTCACCGCGGTCGTGGTGGTGCACGTCGTGACGCTGCTGCGCCAGCCCTCGCTCGGCGCACGACGGTCAGGCACCGTGCTCGGCATCGCGATCCTGGGGCAGATGACGCTCGGCATCGCGACGCTGCTGGCGATGGTTCCGGTCTGGCTCGGCGTGATGCATCAGGGCGGGTCACTCGTTGTGCTGACCGCGGCTCTGGTGCATGCCGATGCGGTGCTGCGGTGCGTCCCACAACGACAGCCGGCTCTAGAAGGCCGTCCCGCGCTCGCCTGATCGTGGCGCGTCTGCATCGTCGGGATTGGATATAGGCGAGGTCGCGTGCCGATGATCGGCTCAGCGGAACGCGCGTGGTCATGTGAACGGCGTTTCCTCAGGGGAACAGCGCGACCTGCTCGAGCCCACAGCGTTCGTCCAAACCGAACATCAGATTGAAGTTCTGAAGTGCCTGACCGGCCGATCCCTTCACCAAGTTGTCGAGCGCTGCGATGACGATCGCCCGCCCATCGGTCCGCGCTTCGAACACCCCGATCTCACACCGGTTGGACCCGCGCACATTCTGCGTCGTGGGGACACGCCCGGCGGGAAGCACACGCACGAACGGCGCGTCGGAATAGGCATCGGCGAGGGCTGTGCGGAGATCGTCGGGCGATGCGGCCGCCGTCGGGCGCACATAACAGGTCACGAGCTCGCCCCGCGACATGGGCACGAGATGCGGAGTGAAAATCACCCCGACGCTCTCCCCCGCAGCAACGCTGACCTCCTGCTCAATCTCCGGGGCGTGTCGGTGCGTACCAACCGCGTAAGGAGAGAGACCCTCCCCCGCTTCCGTGAACAGCGTGTTCTGTTTGAGCGACCGCCCGGCACCGGACACCCCGGACTTCGCGTCGACGATCACGTCGGTTGGCGCCATCACACCCGCTTTGATCAGGGGTAGCAGGGCTAGCAAGGTCGCCGTCGGATAACAGCCGGGGCACGCGACCAGCGATGTCTTGGCGATCGCGTCGCGATAATGCTCCGTGAGGCCGTAAACCGCCCGCTCGATCAGCGCCGGCGCGCCGTGCTCTAACCCGTAAGTCTTGGCGTAAAGCGCGGGGTCCCGGAGCCGGAAGTCCGCGGACATGTCGATCACTTTGAGCGACGACGGCAGCGTCTGGATGATCTGATGCGCCGTGCCGTGCGGCAGCCCGCAGAACGCGGCGTCGAGCCCGTTCCAGTCGACGTCGTCCGCATCGACCATGTCCGGCAGGCCGTACCCATCGAGGTGCGGAAAAACCTCCGCGACCGATTTGCCCGCGTGGGTTTTGGCAACGAGCGCGGTGATCTCGATCTGCGGGTGTGCGAGCGCCAGGCGGATCAGATCTGCGCCGGTGTATCCGGATGCGCCGATCACGCCGATCTTGATCCGCTCTGCCATTCGGATGCTCCTGTCCCCGTCACGCCGGTTGTTGGCGTGGCATATCTACCGCAGAGCGTCGGCCCTAGCACGCCGTGTGAAAACGAGAACGAAATTGTCAGCCGGAACGTCGGCCACCTCGGTGAGATCGAGGCCCCGGCCCGCCGCGCAATCGGCCACTTCTTCCATGTGCCGCACGCCCCAGGCCGCATCACGCGCCCGCAGCGAGGCGTCGAACGCAGCGTTGCTCGGTGCGCTCACGCGCCCATGCCGATGGAATGGCCCGTAGACAAAAAGCTGCCCGCCCTCCCCGAGCTGGCTCCCCGCGCCGGCGACCAAAGCCTCGGTGACCGCCCACGGAGCAATATGCAGCAGGTTGATCGCAACGATCGCCCGCAGATCGCTGGACACCGCCGCGAGCGCGGTCGGCTTCGTCACATCCAGCATGAGGGGCGGTGCGAGGTTGGTCACGCCGTCCGCAATTGCATCTTTGCGCCATGCCGCGATGCTCGTGAGCTGCGGCGCACCGATATCGCTCGGCGTCCACCGAAGCTGCCCCCACCGCTGCGCAAACGCGACCGCGTGCTGGCCAGACCCACTCGCGATCTCCAGCGCCTCGCCCGTTGCATCAGGCGGCAGGTGTCGCAGCATCACCTGATGGAGCGGGCCGTGATTCCGGTGAAAGGTCGCCGCATCGAGACGATCATCGGCCATGGAGAGACATCCCGTTGGGGGCGGGGCGGTTGCATGACTGTTGGACAGGGCACGCCGCGGATCGAGGCCAAGCATGTAACCCTTCCCGCCATCGCGCGAAAGTGACGCAGCCGGTTCCTTGTCCGTTCACACCCTACCGCGCTAAGACTGCGGAGGATAATTTGGCGCGGCTCCTGCCATGTGATGCGGCACGCAAACCAGCGCAGCATCTATGCGGAGCCGGCCCGAACGCCGGGAGTGAGTATGATGACCGAGCAGTCGACCCCTGCCGACGGAGCGCTCCGAAGCCTGATCAGATATGGCTACGTCCCGTTCATGCTGATCGCCCTCAACGGCGCGGCGATCGCGCTCGTCGCATACGGCGCACCCTACTGGACGCTTGCTCTCGTCCTCGGCGCTGCAATCGGCGCGGCCTTCCTCGCGGAACGACTGCTTCCGTTCCATGACGACTGGAACCATTCGCACGGTGATGGCGGCCGCGATGTCGCGCACGCCGTGGTCTACGAGATCTCCAACCTTAACTCGATCCTGCTGCTGCCGCTGATCGCCTGGTTCATCCCGTGGGACGGGATCTGGCCGACCGAGTGGCCGTTCGCGCTACAGGTGCTGATCGCCGTCGTAGTTGCCGATTTCGGTTTCTCGATGCTGCATTGGCTCAGCCACCGGGTGACGTTCCTGTGGCGACTGCACGCGGTGCACCACAGCCTCGAACGTCTCTACGGCTTCAACGGGCTGGTCCGTCACCCGCTGCATCAGACGATCGATCTTGCGATCGGTACGCTTCCATTGGTGCTGGCCGGGCTGCCCGTCGACGTCGCGGTTGTGCTCGGCGCGATCATTTCGATTCAGTTGATCGTGCAGCATTCCAACGTCGATTTCGCGATCGGCCCGGTGCAGAAGTTTTTGTCCATCGGCACGTTGCACCGGCTTCATCACGTCAATTGGGGCAAGGAAGGTGACGTCAATTTTGGTCTCTTCTTTACGGTCTGGGACTGGATGCTCGGCACGCTCGTGCTGCAGCCGAAACGGGCGATCGAAGCGTCCGATATGGGGATCGACGAAGAGCCGAATTATCCACGCGGGTACGTGGACCATCTCATCCATCCGTTCAGCCCGCGTACCGATGATCTCGCGATAAGCGCCGGCCAGCGCACGAAGGTCGAGCCGGCCGAGTAGTCGAGCACCTACGGCAATGTAGGTTGGGATTGCCGGCATCGCACCAAAACCGGCGCTCAATGGGTCGCCCGCTGGTAGCTATGCCCGGCTTATGACCCTACTTTATCACCAGGCGATGCGGTGGGCCCTTTTGTCGGCGCGGAGGTCTTCGCCGGCTCCTTCTCTTCGCCCCACACCCGCGCCAACCGCGCGTCGCGCCCACAACGGTATCGGTATATCTTGTACCGGATCGGATTCCGCCGCGCGTAATCCTGGTGATAATCCTCCGCCTCGGTGAATGTCGCGGCATCGAGGATGGGCGTCACGATCTCGCGTTTGACTGCCAGATCGTTTCGCGCCGCGACCAGCGAAGCCTCCGCCGCCGCCCGTTGCGCATCGTCGGCAACGAAGATCGCTGTACGATAGCTCTCGCCACGGTCACAGAACTGCCCACCGGCATCTGTCGGATCGACACTGCGCCAGAACACACCGAGCAACTCGGCATAACTGACCTTGGCCGGGTCGTAGACCACGCGTACTGCCTCGTAGTGGCCGGTGTCGCCATAGGTCACCGAGCGGTAGGTCGGGTCCGGCGTCCGGCCACCGGTGTAGCCGGAGGTCGTCGACAACACTCCCGGCACCTTGTCGAAGTCGGCTTCGACGCACCAGAAGCACCCACCCGCGAAGACCGCCGATGCGGTCGCCGAGGATGCAGCGGTAGCGGCACTCGCATCCTGACTTCCTGCCGAACTGACGGTCGTGAGCTCCGCACTTTTCGCCGTCGTCGCGACCGTGAACGGCGCCGGCAGCGGCCCCGCCCGCTCGTCCGCCGCACATACAGCGATCAGTCCGAGCACGATGGCGCTCGCCGCCAGCACGATCGCAATCGGGCTGAGCGATTTGTGAAGTACCCGCGTGGCCATGCGCAGCCTCCTGATATCCGCAGAACCGGCACAATGACTGCGCTCGGCCGCGGTCCACATCATCGCTGACGAACGTGGTGGCAAGCGCCGGCAGAACAAGCCTGCTCGCCAAACTGTGAGGTCGTCGCACGCGTCACCCGCGCCCTCGACTTGCCGCCAGCGAAGTCGTAAGGGCGAACACGCACCTGATTGCTACGAGGTTTCCGCCATGCCCGGCCTGCTTCCCGACGTCGATCCCGATGGTCTGCTCGAGTACTCCGTCGTTTTCACTGATCGCTCGTTGAACTCGATGTCGAAGTCGTTCCAGCAGGTCATGAACGACATCCACCGCACGCTTTGCGAGGTCTACAAGGCCGATAGCGCAGTGGTCGTCCCAGGCGGCGGAACCTTCGGGATGGAGGCGGTTGCCCGCCAGTTCGCGAGCGACGAGAAATGCCTCGTCGTGCGAAACGGCTGGTTCTCCTTCCGCTGGTCGCAGATCTGCGATGCCGGCAACATCCCGAAAGAGCTGACGGTCATGCGCGCCCGTCAATACGGCAACGAGGACCACAGCCCGTTCTCACCGCCGCCAATCGACGAGGTTGTCGCCCGCATTGCGGATGAACAGCCTGCGGTCGTCTTTGCGCCGCACGTCGAGACGTCAGCCGGCATGATGCTGTCGGATGACTACATCAAGCAGCTCGCCGACGCGGCCCATGACGCGGGCGGCATTTTCGTGCTCGACTGTATCGCCTCCGGCTGCATGTGGGTCGACATGGCGGCGCTCGGCGTCGACGTGCTGATCAGCGCGCCGCAAAAGGGCTGGAGCGCTTCGCCGGCTGCCGGGCTGGTGATGCTGAGCAGCCGCGCGGTCGAGCGGATGGAGGGCACCTCCTCCAGCAGCTTCGCGGTCGATCTCAAGAAGTGGCATCAGATCATGCAGGCGTACCTCAACGGCGGTCATGCCTACCACGCAACCATGCCGACCGATGCGCTGCGCACCTTCCGCGACACCATGCAGGAGACGGAGGAATTCGGCTTCGACGCGATCCGGGATGCGCAGGTCGAGCTTGGCGGCAAGATCCGTCAGGTGCTCGAAAGCCGCGGGTTCAAAAGCGTCGCCGCCGACGGTTTCAAGGCGCCGGGTGTGGTGGTGAGCTTCACGGAGGACCCGGCTCTGCAGAACGGATCGAAATTCATGGCCGAGGGCCTGCAGATCGCTGCAGGTGTGCCGCTCGAGGTTGGCGAGCGGGCCAGCTTCAAGACCTTCCGCATCGGCCTTTTCGGCAACGACAAACTGAAGAGCGTCGACCAGACCGTCGCGAAGTTTGCAGATGCACTCGATCGGGTGTTGGAGGCGGACACCCGCCAGGTCGCCTGACGCGCGGCGCGACGGTGTCAGTTCGCCTGCCGCGCAGACGAGTTTAACGGCCGCGCCAGGCCCCCGGGCATTTACTGCCATCGCGCGCGTCGCTCATGGCGGCCTGAGCACCGGCAACCACACGTGCGCGGCCGCACAACGGACTGGACCCGCATGCTTGCTGCCGATCTCACGCTGGCGCATCTCGCTGCTGCGCTCGCGATCATCGCATGCTGGTTTTCCTACTCGTTCGTTCTGCGCACGTTCGCGCGCGGTTCGCTGAACGCACAGCTCGCCACCGTGCGCCGCCGTTGGATCGAGCGGCTTACGGCACGCACCGTCAAACCGTTCGACGCGATCCTGCTCGGCCAGATCATCAATGCCGTCGCGTTCTTCGGCTCGGCGACGCTGCTCGTCTTCGCTGGCATTCTGACCGCCTTCGCCAACCTGACTGGCGTCTATGCAACGTTCGAGGCCCTGCCGCTCGCCGCGCCAATCTCGATCGAGCTGTTCGCCCTTCAACTTGCCTTCCTTGCATTCATTCTCTCGCTGAGTTTTTTCTCCTTCACGTATGCATTGCGCAAGCTGATCTACACACTCGCATTGACCGGTGCGTTGCCGGACGCGGGGTCTGCGCCCGGCCCGGAAGACGATGAACTCCGCGCTGCGACCGCGGCCGTCCTGAGTGAGGCGGTGAAAACCTTCAACTTCGGCATTCGCGGATATTATTACGCGGTTGCCGCGCTGATGATGGTCGTCTCGCCGTATGCGTCCCTTGCAACGACGGCTGTCGTGACCGTAGTACTGTTCTATCGTCAGTTGGCCACACCATCGGCGCACGCCATCCGCCGGTACGTCGATGCCCTCGAGCGCGATACGTTGCGCTGAGACGGCGGCAGCCCGCCGATCGACGACAGGTCAACCCGATCACGGGGAACCATGAGCCGTATGCGCCCGTTGATCGGTCGTCGCGCCCGGTCCGCTGGCCAGCGTGGCTATTGTCATGAGCTCTTCCGGAGGTTTCCGTGTCCGATCACCCCCATCACGAGGCCCTGTTCCGTCCCGCCGATATCGGCACGCTCCCCGTGCCGAACCGCATCATCATGGCGCCGCTGACCCGCTCGCGCGCAAGCCAGCCCGGTGATGTCCAGAGTGAGATGAACGCGCGCTACTATGCGCAGCGGGCCGGTGCGGGTCTGATCATCTCCGAGGCGACCCAGGTATCACCGCACGGCAAGGGATATGCGTGGACCCCGGGCATCTTCTCCGATGCGCAGGTCGAAGGGTGGAAAAAGGTCACGGAAGCGGTGCGCGAAGCGGGCGGCCGGATGTACGCGCAGCTCTGGCATGTCGGGCGCATCTCGCATCCGTCTTTGCTGCCCGACAACGACCTGCCCCTGGCACCGAGCGCGATCAAACCCGAGGGTGAGGCATTCGTCGGCGATGCGCATCCCGATGGGCCGACGCTCCCGTTCGTCGAGCCGCGCGCCATGGAACGGGATGATATCCTCCGCACGGTCGATGCGTTTGCGAAGGCGGCGGAATGTGCGCACAGCGCCGGGTTCGACGGGGTCGAGGTGCACGCGGCGAATGGCTATCTGCTCGACCAGTTCATCCGCTCGTCGACCAACCATCGTGACGACGAATACGGCGGGTCGGTCGAGAACCGGACGCGGCTCCTCCACGAAGTGATCGACGGCGTCAAAAGCTACTGGCCGACGGGTCGCATCGGCGTACGTCTGTCGCCCTACGGCAGCATGAACGACATCGAAGACGCCACGCCGGAAGAAACCTTCGGCCATGTCGCCCAGTCGCTGAACGCACTGTCGCTCGGCTATGTGCACCTCATGCGCGATACCGAGGCGCCGGAGGACGGCCGCATCGACGGAGCAGACGAGACGATCACCGAGCGTGGAGAAAAAATGCGCGCGCTCATTCGGGAACGTTGGCGCGGTACGTTGCTGGTCTGTGGCGGCTACAGCCCGTCAGGTGCCGCGGCCGATATTGAAGCGGGGCGCATCGACTGCGCCGTGTTCGGCCGCCAGTTCATCGCCAACCCGGATCTGCCAGCGCGGATAGCCGCCAACGGTCCCTACAGCACGCCGAACCCCGACACGTTTTATGGCGGCGACGACGAAGGCTACACCGATTATCCGACGCTGTCGGAGGAAAAATCGAAAGCCGCGTGAACGTCGGTGGAGCGGACGATGATCGGAGGCGCGGCTACAGTCCGGCCCTTCAATCCGCGCGCGGCGGGTGAGCCTGCCGCGCCGCCCGTCTTCGAAATTGCAGCGTTCAGACCTTCGAGAACACGCGGTCGAAAATCGTGTCGACGTGTTTCGTGTGGTAGCCCATGTCGAACTTCTCGCGGACCGTGGCCTCGTCGAGCGCGGCCATCACATCAGCATCGCCGAGCAGTTCTTCGAGAAAGTCGGCGCCTTCTTCCCAGACCCGCATCGCATTGCGCTGGACGAGAACGTAGGCGTCCTCGCGCGAAACACCCGCTTGCGTGAGCGCGAGAAGCACGCGCTGCGAATGCACCAGGCCCCCGAGCCGATCGAGGTTTGCTTGCATGCGCTCGGGATAAACCACGAGTTTCTCAACCACGCCTGTGAGCCGTGCGAGTGCGAAATCCAGCGTGATCGTCGCGTCCGGCCCGATCATCCGCTCGACCGATGAATGCGAAATATCGCGCTCGTGCCAGAGCGCGACGTTTTCCATCGCCGGCATCGCATAAGCACGCACCATCCGTGCGAGCCCGGTAAGGTTTTCGGTGAGTACCGGGTTGCGTTTGTGCGGCATCGCCGACGAGCCCTTCTGGCCGGGAGAGAAATATTCCTCCGCCTCGAGGACTTCGGTGCGCTGCAGATGCCGGATCTCGGTCGCCAACCGCTCGATCGAGGAAGCGACGACCCCGAGCGTGGCAAAGAACATCGCATGCCGGTCGCGCGGGATGACCTGCGTCGACACGGGTTCCACGGTGAGCCCCATCTTCTCGGCGACGTATGCCTCGATGTGCGGATCGATGTTGGCAAACGTGCCGACCGCGCCCGAGATCGCGCAGGTGGCAATCTCCGCACGCGCTACCTCGAGGCGCGCCCGACAGCGCTTGAACTCCGCGAAGGCTTGCGCGAGCTTCAGCCCGAAGGTGACCGGTTCCGCGTGGATGCCATGACTGCGCCCGATGCACAGCGTCATCTTGTGTTCGTGCGCGCGCGCCTCGAGCGCTTGCAATAAGGCGTCGAGGTCGCCGAGCAGCAGATCGCTCGCCCGCATCAGCTGAACGTTGAAACAGGTGTCGAGCACGTCGGACGAGGTCATGCCCTGGTGGACGAAGCGGGCGTTCGGTCCGATGATTTCCGCGAGATGCGTCAGGAAGGCGATCACGTCGTGCTTCGTCTCACGCTCAATCGCGTCGATCCGCGCAACATCGAACGTCGCCGCCCCGCCCTTTTCCCAGACCTCGTCGGCAGCCGCGCGGGGCACGACGCCAAGGTCTGCGAGCGCTGCCGTCGCATGGGCCTCGATCTCGAACCAGATGCGGAATTTCGTCTCCGCTGACCAAATGTCGACCATCTCGGGGCGGGAATAGCGCGGGATCATGCAAGGCTCTTGGATTTCGCTGGGGAGCGGGCGCGACGCTGCAGGTATGCAACGCGGAACGCGTCGCCGGAAATCGACGATCACCTTCAGCGCTGAACCGCTTGCGGACAGCCAACTCCGATGTCGAGGCGCGGTAACAGAGCGGGCCGCCCTCGGCAAACGGCGCGCCGGTTATTTCGTGGAGAGCGCGGTGAGCGGCGGTGGCGTAATGCCGAAGTGGTGTGCCCAGGATGCGCAGTCCGGCCGATGTTCGCCGCGCGGATCGGCATGAACGATGCCGCGGACGATCGCGCGCGCAAGTGTGGTCGATGCGAGAGCGCCGAGTTCGGCGAGTGCGTGCAAAGAAACAGCAGGCGGCGCGTCGGCATCGGGCGCACGCGTGGTGTGCGCTCCGCCGGGCAGGGAGTTGTCCTGCGTGCGGTCGTGTCTGCCGGTCGCCAACGCGAACACCACATCACCGTCGAGCGGCGTGTGCGTCGGCCACACGGCCCTCGCAAGCCCGGTCTGCGCCATGATTGCCAAGCGCTGGCACTGCGCTTTGCCGAGCGGCGCATCAGTGGCGACCACCGCGACGATCGTATTCGTCCGTCCGATCGTGTCGGCCCTCGCGGCGCCGTGCACTCCGCCAACATTTTCACGTGCACCGACCGCGTGTCCCTTCAGCGGCGGCTGCTGGGAAACCTCGGCGGCGTGCGACGACCAACGCGCATCGCCCGCCCACTGCGATGACGCGAACTCGTCTGCCTGTTCGAGGTCGCTCGCCCAGAACCGCGGGTCGGACGCATTTTGCGTCACACATCCAACGGGGTTCACGACCGCAAGCGCCCCGACGACCGTGCCGTCCGACGTCTGTGTGGATGCTTCGCCGAGCCCGCCGCAATAACGCGCCGTCGTTGCGCCATAGCCTGCGCCGACCGTGCCGAGCCGCGACGTTCCGGGATCAGCCGCGAATGCGTTCTCCGCCGCCGCCGCCCCGAGTGTCGCATAGTGGTGCGCCAGCGCTTCGGGGCGCGCCCCGCCATTGAGCAGTTCGAACACCACGGCGGCTGGAACGATTGGCACGCGCGCAGCGCCGACTGAAAAGCCGATCCCGCGGGAGGCCAGAATGTCCTGCGCTCCAGACGCTGCCGCAAGCCCGAACGCGGACCCACCGGCAAGCACCACCGCGTGGGCGACCTCCACCGTCCCCGCCGGCCCGAGCGCATCGGTCTCGCGCGTGCCGGGCCCGCCACCCCGGACATCGACCGCCGCGTGTGCGCCACCCGTTGGCGCGCGCACCACCGTCACTCCGGTCCGGCCTGCCGGATCGTCGGCATGGCCAACAAAGATACCGGCAACATCAGTTATGAGATTCCGCATACTCGCCGGTCCTTTGAACTGGGGAGAAAAAACACCTCGCCGACCACGCCGCCCATCACCATCGCTGGCGATTACGACAGACAAGGAGGCGGCGCCTCGGCGGCCCGGGGGCCGGATCGAGGCAAATCGGCATCGCCGCCATGGTCAGTACGTCGCAGTCGTCCAAAAAGTTAAGGGCGAGGCTTGAAACCGTCTTGCCAGCCGCAATGTCTCTCGCAACACTTCGCGGAGTTGCGTCGCAAAGACCCCGCAGAACCAGGAGGAAAAAGTGGACATCAGCGAAGCCCGACGTGAGTTGGCCGTGTTGCTGAACGACGTGGAGGAAGATGCGTGCGCCGTACAGGACGCCTATGCCCACGTTCGCCGACGGATCGCAGACATCGAGGCGCGTGACGTGCCCGTCCCGCAGGAGTTCGTCATGGCTGAAAAGCAACTCGCTGTAGAGTGCTGCGCCCTGTCACAGGGACGCTGACACGCGGAGACCGAAACGCGTTGCTAGCGCAGCGATTGCGTCGGCCGGCCCGGCTTACCGCTCGGACCGATCAGCCTGTCTTTCCCGCTGCGCATCGACCCGTGTGGGTGGATGCCAACGATGTTCACTTTCTCTGCCGCTCTGTCCGCGGCAGGGGCCGAAATATTTTCGGCATTCGATATGCGCTTCGCCCGAGTGGTTCTACTGGCAGCCGCTCGGTACTCGCTTGCACTACACCAAGTTGTGAGAGCCATCGCAAAACGGCGCGTCGTCGGTTTGCTTACAGCCGCACAAATTCACGACGCCGGTTGTCTCCGCCACAAATGCTTTCGATTGGAACGACGTGCCGACGTGTGACCCATCGCAGAACGGTTGCTTCGACGAACGCCCGCACGTGCACCAGAAATACCGTTTCCCCTCAACGACATCGACCTGAAACGGACCTGCCTGCGCGACGACTGTCTCGTCAGGCCCGGCGCCGCTGTCCGCATTGTCGTCGCCGCTGGTCGTGTCCGTCATGCTCGTGCTCCGCGTTCGCGCCACCAACGATCGTCGGCGGAATGTGCTCCCCATTCGATACTCGCTGTAGGAGATCGGGTCTGCCTTGAAAAGGTGCGGCGCTCGACACGACTACCGGGCACGTCCTAAGATTTTGCGCGTACGGTGCTGGCGCTCTGATTGCGCGGGCATCCGTGCTGCGGCGCGTCGGAACAGGGCGATGCGCGGAGCAGCGATCGGCGTCTACGACCAGGGTCCGACGAACATCCGGTCATAAGGCTTCGGTCCGGTGGCGGCCTGCCTGACTGGGCATCGCTTGCCAACGAACGCCCGCAGATGTCGGGCCGCGCTCCCCTCGCCATCGACCAGCCGCCGCGCCGACGCGGAACAGCAACCCTTTCCGCGACATTCCACGGATGTGCGGCCCTGCACGTTGCCGGGCATCGCACAGTGCTAAACGACGGGGCCAGCCGATTGGGCCCAACTCAAGGGTCGCGGCATGCGGAGAGCAGGGTCCGTATGCGACATGTCGCAGGTTGACGTTAACGTCAACCTAGGCGAAACCTGCTAGAAGGCCGTCAGGCACCCCCGGCATCGACGCGCGGCCGACGTACTGCGCAAACCGCCGGGTCATAGCCGCACGCATGCAGGAGGATATCCGCCGATGTCTGCAGTCATTTTCATTCTCGCCGCGCTCATCGCAGCCGGCGCCATCGCCATGAACCGCATGCCGCTCTGGGCTTGGGGTGTCTGGCTAGCTGTTGTTACGCTGGGAATTCTCTCCGGTGGACTGACCGGGGACGTAGGTGCGCCGGGCTTCGGCTTAACCACGATCATCGCGCTGCTCCCGGCCATCGCGCTGCTCGCGATCTCTTACCCGCCGATCCGTCGCATTGCGGTCATCCAGCCGGCATTCGGGATCGTCAAGAAAGTGCTCCCGCCGGTATCGGAGACCGAGCAGGCCGCGCTCGACGCCGGCACCGTCGGCTGGGACGCGCAGCTCTTTTCCGGCACGCCGGACTGGTCGCAGCTTCGCGAAATACCCGGCATCGAGATGACCGCCGAAGAGCAGGCATTCCTCGATGGCCCGACCAACGCGCTTTGCGACATGATCGACGACTGGAAGATCCGCCACGAAGAGAAGGAAATTCCGAAAGAGATCTGGGATTTCGTGCGCGAGAACGGCTTCCTCGGCATGCTCATCTCCAAGGAACACGGCGGGCTCGGCTTCTCGGCGCAGGCGCAGTCGATCATCCTCGGCCGCATCGCCTCCCGCTCGCCCGACGTGTCGACGATCGTGATGGTACCGAATTCGCTCGGCCCAGGTGAGCTGATCGAGAAATACGGCACCGACGAGCAGAAGGACCATTACCTCCCGCGCCTTGCCGACGGGACTGAGATCCCGGCCTTCGGCCTCACCGGCACGCACTCAGGATCCGACGCCGCGTCGATGCGCGATGTGGGCGTGATCTGCAAATACAATAGCGACGAAGCGCTCGGCATTCGCCTGAACTGGTCGAAGCGGTACATCTCGCTCGGACCCAAGGCGACGATCCTCGGCCTTGCGTTTGAAGCGCAAGACCCGGACGGCCTTCTCGGTGACGAGAAGAACCCCGGCATCACGCTTGCCCTCATCCCGACGGACCACGAGGGCGTGCATATCGGTGATCGTCACCTGCCGAGCGGGTCCGCATTTCCGAATGGCCCGAACTGGGGCGAAGACGTGATGATCCCGATCGAGTGGGTCATCGGCGGCAAGCAGAACGTCGGCAACGGCTGGCGGATGCTGATGGAGTGCCTCTCCGCCGGTCGCGCGATCTCGCTGCCGGCATCCGGGACGGCGGGTGCTAAGATGATGCTGCGCCTGACCACAGCGTATGCGCAGATCCGCAAGCAGTTCGGCATCGCGATCGCCAAGATGGAAGGCGTCGAGGAGCGGATCACCCGCATCGCGGAAGCGGCTTACCTGCTGGAGTCATCCCGCTCCGTCACCGCATCGATGGTCTCGCGCGGAGAAAAGCCGGCGGTGATCTCGGCGTTGCTCAAGTACCAGTCGACCGAGTGGATGCGCCTGGCGGTCAATGACGCCATGGACGTGCACGGCGGCCGCGCCGTGATCGACGGCCCATCAAACTACCTGCAGTCGGCCCACCAGATGGTCCCGGTCGGCATCACCGTGGAAGGCGCGAACATCCTGACGCGTTCGCTCATCACGTTCTCGCAAGGGGCACTGCGCGCACATCCGTACCTCTACAAGGAGGTCTCGGCCGCCCAGAACCCCGACCGCGCGCAGGGTCTGCGGCAGTTCGAGGATGCTTTCTGCGGTCACGTGTCGTTCGCCGTATCGAACATCTTCGGTGCGCCGTTCCACAACCTGACGTTCGCGCAATTTGCTTCCGCGCCCGACCACGCGAAGACGACCGCGCGCTGGTACCGCAAGCTTTCGCGGGCGAGCCGGAACTTCGCGCTCGTCGCCGATCTAACGGTTGCGCTGCTTGGTGGCGATCTGAAGCGCAAGCAGAAGGTGACGGGCCGTCTGGCTGACGCATTGAGCGAGCTGTACATGGTCTCCTGTCTGCTCAAGCGCTTCGAGGACGATGGCCGCCCCGCAGCCGACCGGCCGATCCTCGATTACTGCGTGCAGAACGCGCTGTATCGCTTCGAGCGGGCGATGGCTGGCACTGTCGATAACTTCCCGATCGGCTGGGCCCGCATCACCATGCGTGCACTCGTCTTCCCGCTCGGCGCCCGTTACAAACCGGCGTCCGACCGGCTTGGTCGCAAAGTGGCGAAACTTGCGCTCGAGCCGGGTGAAGTCCGCGATCGCCTCACACGCTTCGTCCATGTCTCCGGCGACAAGGAAGATTCGGTCGGCGTGATGGAGTACGCGTTGCCGAAGGTGCTTGCTGCGGACGAAATCGCCAAGAAGCTCGATCGCGGCGTTCGCGACGGCAAGTTCGAGCGGTTCCATGGCAAGGATTGGATTGGTGCCGCGGTAACGGCGGGCGTGATCACCGATGCCGAAGCGGAGACCTACCGCGAGACGGACGCCTTGATCGAACGGGCCGTGCGTGTCGACCACTTCGCCGCCGCGGACCTCAAGCCAAACTACCGCAACGTGCGCGGTGCAAACGACGACGATCCGACCACCCGCGTGGAAGCGGCCGAGTAGTCGACCATGAACTGGCGGAACGGGAGATGGCGTCCCGTTCCGCCGCTGGCCGTTGAGCGCTCTGCGCCCATATATGTCGCAGGCGCACGGCGCGCCTCCGCCCCTCTACCGTAGCCCCCCCCCGTCAAGAACGTCAGGATCAACCATGACCTCCGAGGACCTCCCGAACGACCGCGACACTGCCGAGCCGGCGAATGCCGATGATGATGCATCGGCTCACGGCGATGGGGGTGCGCAGACCTCGGCCAGTTCCCACAGCTCGGAGGGTGCCGACAGCGCTGAGCATGCCGCGGCCGGCGAGGGGCAGCACGGATCGGCAACGGATGATGTGATGACGACGGCACCCGCTGCCGCGCCAGCGACGGCCAGCCAGTCGCTTCTCGATCTTCGTGACTGGACGTTGGAGACGGATTTCGAAGACCTCGCGTGGGCAACCTTCAACCGCGAGGGCGAAAGCGCGAACACGCTCGGTACCCGCGCGATGGAGGAATTTTCCCAGATCGTCGAGAAGGTCGAAGCCCTCGCTGCGGACAAAAAAGTGCGCGGCCTCATCATCATGTCCTCGAAGCCAAAGAGTTTTATCTCCGGCGCCGATATCCGCGAGTTCGATGATCTCGGCGATGAGGAAGAGGTCCGCGACGCGATCAAACGAGCAACGGATATCCTCGATCGGCTTGAGTCCTTGCCGATCCCGACCGTCGCGGCGATCCACGGCTACTGCCTCGGCGGCGGTCTCGAACTTGCGATGGCGTGTGATTGGCGCGTGGCGGACCGGGATGACACGACCCGCGTCGGCCTGCCGGAGGTCAAGCTCGGCATCTTCCCCGGCTTCCACGGCACGGTCCGCTCGATCCGTTTGGCCGGCTCCCTCAATGCCATGCAGGCGATGCTGACCGGCAAGATGTACCGCTCCAGCGCCGCGCGCGGGATCGGCCTTATCGATCAATTAGTCGACAGCAAACACAGCCTGCGCTGGGCGGCCCGTCGTGCCGTATTGAAAAAGTCGAAAAGCAAGGGTGCAAGCGCAACCCAGAAGCTCATGCGTAAGTGGCCGGCCCGCGGATATCTCGCCGGGCAGATGCGGAGTAAAACCGCGGCCAAGGTGCGCGAGGACCATTATCCCGCCCCGTTCGCGCTGATCGACCTGTTCGAAAGCTTCGGCGACGATGAGCGGCGGATGAAGGCCGCCGAGACCCGCGCATTTGCCCCGCTCATGGTGAGCGACACCGCGCGAAACCTGCGTCGCGTGTTCGCCCTTTCCGAGCGTCTGAAAAGTCAGGCGCCGAAAGGGATCAAAAAAGCCCGTCGCGTGCATGTCATCGGCGCGGGCACCATGGGGGCTGATATCGCCGCGCATTGTGTCGCGAGCGGTATGCAGGTGAGCCTGCAGGATCTCTCGGAAGACGCGCTGAAGGCAGCGGCCGAGCGGGCGAAAAAACATTTCAAGAAGCGCTTGCGTAAAAAGTCCGCCGTCGACGCGGCGATGGCCCGCTTTGTCCTCGACAAGGACGGCACACACGTCCCGCGCGCGGATGTGATCATCGAGGCGATCGTCGAAAAGCTGGACATCAAGCAGAAAGTCTTCGCCGATCTGGAGGAGCGGGCCCGCCCGGACGCGATCCTCGCTAGCAATACCTCGTCCCTGCCGATCGAAGACATCGCCGAAGGCATGAAGGATGGCGCACGGCTTATCGGCCTGCACTTCTTCAACCCTGTCCCGCAGCTTCCGCTCGTCGAGGTAGTCCGCAGCCCGGACAGCCGACAGGACGAAGTGGACAAGGGCTGCGCGTTCGTCACGGCCATCAGCAAATTCCCACTCATCACCAAGAGCACGCCCGGCTTTCTCGTGAACCGGGTTCTCGCGCCTTACATGATGGGCGCCATGGTGAAGTTCGAAGCCGGCACCGAGCGTGAAAAAATCGACCAGGCCGCCAAGGAGTTCGGCATGCCGGTCGGCCCGCTCGAACTGGCCGACCAGGTCGGTCTCGACATCTGCATGAACGTCGCGGAAATCCTCGAGATCGAAGGCGGCGCGTCCGAAGGATCGAAAACGGCGCGGCTCGTCGCAGCCGGCAAGCTCGGCAAGAAATCCGGCGAGGGATTTTATGTCTGGGAGAACGGCAAGGCGAAGTCCGAGGACAAGACCTACGCCAAGTCAGAGCTGGAACAGCTCGGCAAGGAACTGGTTCGCCCGCTGCTCAACGAGTGCAAGGCATGCCTAGCCGATGAGGTCGTGGACGACGCCGATCTGGTCGACGCCGGCGTGATTTTCGGCACCGGCTTCGCGCCATTCCGCGGCGGCCCGATGAATTACCTCGCCAAACGAGGGGAGACCTCGGCTGCCTCGGGTGATGCGTCCGCCGACGCACAGGAACGTGCTGCCGCCTGATGTCCGGTGATGTCCAGCGGGTGCGCGGTCAGTCTGGGCTGATTGCTGCGCCCCTGTCGGATCCGTCCTGATCCATGCCGGCGGCAGCTCCGTCTTCTCCCCGTCACTCCCCCGTTGGTCGCTTTTTTCTCTCAATCCGCAGCAATCCGCCAAGCCAATGATCCGCTGCCCGACCTGCCCCATCGCATTGACCCGCAAACGCCCGGAGTTCCCATGTCCGACCAGTCTCTCCGCCGGATCGCCATCGTCGGCGGTGCGCGCATTCCGTTCTGCCGCTCGAATACGCTTTACGCCGACCTGACCAATCTCGAGATGTTGACCACGGCGCTTCAGGGCCTGGTAGACAAGTACGACCTCGGCGGTGCCCTGATCGATGAGGTTACGGGCGGTGCAGTCGTCACGCACTCGCGCGACTGGAACATTGCCCGCGAGGCAGTGAACGGCACGACGCTGCACCCGAACACACCCGGCGTCACGATGATGCAAGCCTGTGGCACGTCCCTTCAGGCAGCAATGGGGATCGGTGCGAAGATTGCGACCGGCTCCATCGAGTGCGGCATCGCCTGTGGCACCGACACGACGAGCGACGCGCCGATCGTGTTCTCGAAGAAGTTTTCAAAGCGGCTGATCGAGATCGGTAAGGCCAAGACGACGGGACAGAAAATCTCTCAGCTCAAAGGGTTTTCTCCGGGCGAGCTCGCGCCCCAGCCGCCGTCCACCAACGAGCCCCGCACCGGCATGTCTATGGGGCAGCACTGCGAACTGATGGCCCAGCAATGGAATATCCCGCGCGAGGCGCAGGACGAGCTGGCATACGAGAGCCACAAGAAAGCGGAGGAAGCATATTCCTCCGGTTGGATGGACGACCTGATCGTCCCCTGCAACGGCGTCTACAAGGACAATAATATCCGCGAGGACATCAAGCTCGACAAGCTTGCCGACCTCCGCAATGCGTTCGAGCGGTCCGATCGCGGCACCCTAACTGCCGCAAACTCCACACCGCTGACCGATGGCGCATCGGCCGTTCTGCTTTGCTCGGAAGAGTGGGCGGCAAGCCGCGGCCTGCCGGTCCTCGCCTACATGACCTACTCGCAGCACGCCGCGATTGATTACCTCGCCGGCCGAGGCCTGCTGATGGCACCGACCATCGCCGTCTCGAAAATGCTCGATCGCGCCGGACTGACGCTTCAGGACTTCGATGTCTACGAGATTCACGAGGCCTTCGCCGCGCAGGTTCTGTGCACGCTGAAAGCCTGGGAAGATCCCGATTTCTGCAAGGAAGTGCTCGGCCGCGATACGCCGCTCGGCGCGATCGACCGCGCGAAACTCAACGTCCGCGGCTCCAGCCTTGCCTTTGGTCATCCGTTCGCCGCAACCGGCGGGCGGATCCTTGGAACGCTTGCCAAGATCCTCGCTGACAGGGGCGGTCGTGGATTGGTTTCTGTGTGCACCGCTGGCGGCATGGGCGTGACCGCGATCCTAGAAAGCGCACAGGCCGGCGAGCAGGTCGAACCGGTGCGCGAAGCCGCCTAGGCCCAACC
>JBCBJG010000018.1:0-22094 GCA_038523655.1 Pseudomonadota bacterium
CGCTTTGGCCAAGGTCCACCCGATCTGCCGCGCGAAATCCGAGACCTTGTCGGTCAGCACGATCTGTCGCGCGCCCCGCGGCTTCAGCCGCCCGGAATCCAGGTACACCGACGTCTCAATCGACATTTTCGCACTGCCATCGTTGCGCAACACCCAGACCTCGCCGCTGCGCAAACGCAGCGACACCGCATTGCCCGACATGTCGAGCTGCGCATCGACATCGGGGTGCAGATGGAAGCGGATCGAATAGGCCACACCGACCAGGCCGGATTCGTTGAGCTGCGCCTCAAACCGCTCGCGGTCGCTTTCGGTCAAAGCGCCGAGCGTGTCCTCTCCGGTCAATGCCCGTCCGTCGCGGGACAGCGTCAGCCGCCGCACATGGGTCAACCCGTGGGAGTCCACATAGCCGTCATGACCCACCATCAGGCCCTGGCCTTCGGTCCCCTCCAGCCGTTGCACGCGAACGTCGCGGGGCACATCCGTCAGCTCTTCGGCACCGTCGCCCGCACCACGGATGACAACCAACCGAGAGGAGGAGGCACCGTCAATGCACAGGGTCGAATGGCTTTGCGTTGCGCGGCCGGCCCGACGCCATGTCTCACCGAACTCCGCCCCTGAACCGCAATTCACGATCACCGGCCGGCGGCCGCTGGTGAGTTCGAACGCGAGCGTTGAGGCATGGCCGTCGAGCGACGCGGCCCCCGTGGGCGGCGGCGCCGCATCGACAAGGACGGTCGTGCGGCCCGCGGCCAACCGCGCAAACCCCATCGCCCGCCCGGGCGCCAAGCTCGGCCGGATATGCACCGCCGCGAGCGCCTGATCCAGCCGGCCCGTAACGCCCCGGCCGCCGCCATGGAACCGGGCGAGGCCGCCATCGGCATGTTTCAGTGCCCGCAGCGTCGGCACGATCCGTGCCAGCGCCGCACCATGTTCCGGCCCCGGCGACCGCTCCGCGCCGTCGAGGGCCTGCGCCACCCACGTCAGCAGCGCAAACACCTCCATCAGTTCCTCGGGATTGCGCGTTGGCAAGCCGCCCTCGGCGTCGATCTGCTCCAGGCATTCCAAGTCCAACGCGCGGAGCGCCGGCGCCACATGCTTGCCCATGCCGGTCAGCGACAGCCCCGCATAGAGCAATCCGCACAGCGCCTCGAACCGGCCGAGCCCCGGCGGGGCGCCCCGCCAACGTCGCGCCAAAAAGGCGGTCTTGTGCCCCATCGCGGCAAACAGCGCGGCGACCGTCCCGCTCACCGCAATCGCGAACACCGTGCGTCGCCATGCCATCCGCCGGTCGGACAACCGTGAGGAAAGGACACTAGCGCTTACCGCGGGCGCTGAAGCCGATCGGGTCTGCAAACCTGTCCGATGGAGCGAGTGCGCGCGCGCAGGCGTGCGCGTACGTTGCGCATCTACGTGGGCCATGTCAGTCGTCTCTCGGTTCGACGCAGCGCCAACCGTGCCGCTGCTCACCTCAACTTCTACGAATGTGGATCACCCGAAATGAGCGATCCGAAAGCGCAACGCGCTTCAGCCCACGATCGGCTCTCTAGCGCGCTTTGGTACGAGGCCAAAGGGAAACTCACGATCCGCACGGAAACGTTACAGGCTCGAAACGATCGTGAGAGCTCACTACACGCCCTATGGACAGGCGTTAGTCGTGGAACCGAGAAACTCGTCTTCACTGGCATGGTTCCCCCCGGGGAAGCGGCCCGTATGCGGTGTCCCTATCAGTACGGCGACTTCCCTTTCCCCGTTCGCTATGGCTATGGATTCGTTGGCGAAATTGTGGAGAGTTCCGCCTTCGCGCCCGGTACACTGGCGTTCTGCCTGCATCCTCATGCCAGCCATGCAGTGGTCGCGGATGTCGACGTCCATCCGTTGCCGAAGGACGTGCCGCCACGACGTGCGGTGCTCACCGCAAACATGGAAACGGCGCTCAATGTCGTTTGGGACGCGCGCATAAGCGCCGGCGATCGGGTGGTCGTCGCCGGGGCCGGGGTCGTTGGGCTTTTGATTGCGTGGCTTGCGTCACGCTTTCCGGGAACGTCGGTTGTCATTGCCGACCCAGATGCCGCGCGTCGGCGGCTCGCCGTGGCTCTCTCGCTCGCAGCCGTCGATCCGGCGGAACTCGAGGGATCGTTCGATGTCGCGGTCAACGCGAGTGCATCGGATGCCGCGCTCGATGGCTTGATCGCCGTGGCCGGCCTCGAGGGGCGGATCGTGGAGGCAAGCTGGTACGGCGATCGGCCTGCTACAATCCGGCTCGGTGGAGGTTTTCACAGCCAGCGCCTGACGATTGTCTCATCGCAAGTCGGGCGCATCCCGGCCGACCGACAAGCTCGGTGGAGCTTCGCCCGTCGTCTGCGAATGGCCCTCGAACTTTTGAAACACGCGCCGCTCGACGCGCTGATCACCCACGAGATCGCGTTTCTGCAGGCGCCGGCCGCACTGCCACCGCTGTTTGACGATCCGAACGCGCTCGGGATCGCGCTGCGGTACGACGAGGCCGAGATGCGCGGGTGAAAATTGAACGGACTGGGGTTCGGTCCGTAAGACTGCACGGAAGCCGGCGCGCCAACCCACACGAGGAACCTGCCCATGTATGCGCTTGAAGTCCGCGATCACATCATGATCGCCCATAGTCTGGCGGGCGAAGCGTTCGGGCCTGCGCAAGGCATGCACGGAGCGACCTTCGTGGTCGACGCCACCTTTTTCCGCGATGAGCTGACGGAGAACGACATCGTCGTCGACATCGGTCTGGCGGCCGATGCGCTGAAGCAAATCCTCGGCGCGCTCAACTACAAGAACCTCGACGATCTCGACGTGTTCGGCGGCAAGCGGTCAACGACCGAAGTGCTCGCAAAGTACGTGTTCGACCGGCTGGCGCAGGCGGTTGCCGACGGGCAGCTCGGTGAAGACGCCAGGGAGATCACGCGGATTCGGGTCACGATGAACGAGAGCCATGTCGCGAAGGCCTGGTTCGAGGCGCCTCTATCGAATGCGGCAGCGAGCTGAGGCGGCACGGTGCGTCGGATCTGGTTTGCGAGCCCCGGCGATCCCCGCCAGCGCACGGGCGGCTATCTCTACAACGCGCAGATCATCGAGCGATTGAGTGCCCGGGGTTTCGACGTAGCTCCGATCCGCCTTGCGGACGGGTTTCCCGCGCCGTCAGAAGCTGACCTCGCGGATGCGCGCCGTCAGCTCGGATCGCTCGCCGGAAACGGGTTGCTGGTTGTGGATGGTCTGGCGCTCGGTGCGTTCGATGCGGCGACGCTCGATGCGCTCGAAGTGCCGCTCGTCGCGCTGGTGCATCACCCGCTCTGCGACGAGGCAGGGACCTCTGACGCGTTTCGGCGGCAGGCGTTCGCCTCTGAACGGGCGGCGCTTGCGCGGGCCCAACAGGTTATCGTCTCGAGCCCGCATACGGCTTCGGCACTTGCGGCCCGATTCGATGTGCCGGCCCAGATGATCGACGTTGTCGAGCCGGGCGTGGTGCAGCCCGACGGCGGCTATGTGATGCCGGCAGCTCGGGGACGTGGCCGGCCGCCCCGCATTCTGAGCGTTGGCTCACTTACCCCGCGTAAGGCGCACGACGTGCTGATTTCCGCGGTTGCAGAGCTGCGAGATTTCGCATGGGAAGCGGACATCGTCGGCAGCCCGCACCACGCGCCAGAGACGGCAGACGCACTGGCCAAGCAAATCGTGGATGCTGGGTTGTCGACGCGGATCGTTCTGCGCGGCGAACTGGATGCCCTGTCGCTGGTGCAGCTTTATCGGCGGGCGGATATCTTCGCGCTCGCCACCCGGCATGAGGGCTATGGCATGGTGTTTTCCGAGGCGATGACGTTGGGGTTGCCGATTGTCACCTGCCGCGTCGGCGCTGTGCCGGATACGGTGCCGGAACAGGCAGGCATGCTCGTGCCGGTCGACGATCCGACAGCGTTTGCAGCGGCGCTCGGCCGGCTGCTCGACGATACGAGCACGTGGAAAACGTACGCGCGGGGGGCTGCGGATATCGGAGCGGAACTGCCGTCCTGGGACGATGCGGCTGACCGGTTCGCCGCCGCCCTCGGCAAGGTGGCTGATCCAGCTGAGTGTCGGCGCCGGGGCTCACGTGAAGGCGCGAGTCCGATCGACGTGCTTGACGACGCTCAAGTCTCTGGGGGCAAACCATGAGTGGCTTTTCTGCAGACTGGTTGGCGTTGCGGAAGGACGCCGACGATCGTGCGCGATCCCGCGATGTGCTTGCGCGCGCCGTACGCCATGTGGCCGATGCACAGGCGGAAATCGGGCGTTCCAACGACATCGACAAATCCGGCCGAGAGGGCAATGCCGATATCCGGTTTTGTGATCTCGGTTCGGGGACCGGCGCGTCCGTCGCTGCCTTCGTCCCGCACTTCACCGAGGTGATCCACGCCCCTCAGTCGTGGACGCTCTGCGATATCGATGCCGACAATCTCGCAACCGCCCGCGCCCGATATGCGGACGTAGACGACATCTCGGTCACGACGCGCATGCATGATCTGTCGCGCGACCCGGCGCCGTTTCAATCGGTCGACGCGCCCGCAGCGGACATCGTGACGGCCACGGCCCTGTTCGATCTTGTCTCAGCGAAGTGGATCGACCGCTTCGTGGGTGCACTCGCCGAGGCCCGCCTGCCGCTCCTCGCGACGCTGACCTACGACGGGCGACACATGTTCGATCCGCCCCATCCGCTCGATGCGATGATGCACACCGCATTCGATGCCCATCAGCAGACGGAAAAGGGGTTTGGGCCGGCGCTCGGCCCGGCGGCGGTGTCGACGCTTGTCGCGACGCTCGAAGAGGCGGGCTTCACCGTCAGGCGCGGTGACAGCCCCTGGATGCTCGAGCGCGACCGCGACGCCGCGCTCGTTGCCGCACTCGTCGAAGGTTGGGCGAACGCGGTCTCTGAGGCCGGGCTTGTTGAACCCGCGGACGCCGCCGTGTGGTGCAGTGCGCGCATTGGCGACACGCGCTCCCTCCTCGTGGGGCACACGGATATCTTTGCTGCGCCACCGCCAACTTGATCGACAATGCGCGCGGTCAGCGGCCGAAGGTCATGCGTTGGAATACGCCGTCCCGGTCGATGAAGCGGTGTTTCAGCGCCGCGCCGATGTGCAGGGCGACGATCGCCGTAATCGCGATCGATGTGTAGGTGTGGAGCTCGAAAACCCAGCCCACCTGGCTGCGATCCCGCTCGACGATCGGCGGTAGTTCGAACAGGCCGAACACGATGATCGGCGCGCCAAACAGCGATGTTCCCACCCAGCCGAGGATCGGCAGCACGAACAGGAGCACGTACAGCGCACTGTGCGCCGAAAAGGAGGCCGCGCGTTGCGCCGTCGACATGTGCGCGGGCAATGGCGGTGGACGGCGGACGAGCCACCAACATACCCGAAGCACAATGAGCCCGAGCACCAGGGTCCCGAACGATCTGTGCAGGTCGTACAACTGGTTCTTGAGGCTGCCGACCTGCTGACCGGTGAGGCCCGCGAGCGTTTCGAGCACCGTGGCAATCGGTGGCCATTCCGACTGACCGATCAGAACGCCGAACATCAGCGCAGCGAGCACCGCGATCGCGGTCGTCCAGTGGATCAACTTGGCGACCGTCGAATAGCTGTCGGTTTGGCGCGGGCCTGAGCGATGGTGCGTCGCGGCGGCGGTGGGCGTGAGGGGCGTCTGGACGATCCGATTCATGGCGTTGTTGCAGTCCTTCGCGGTCAAAGCGCCTCAGCTTCCGAAAGTTCGGTGAAGCGACAGTCGATCAACGCGTCGCCGGACGCAAACGCGTCGACGGTTACGGTCGGGCGGATCGCGTCGTCGAGGTGGTCGATCTCAGGAAGCGCTATCCCGCTTTGGCCCGAACCTATGATGATCGGGCCGACCAGCAGGTGCAGCCGGTCCAGCGCACCGTCGGAGAGAAACCGGCTCACGGTCGCTGCGCCCCCTTCGATCAACAGCCGGCGCAATCCAGCCTGCGCACACAAAGCGATGATCTCGCGAGGGTGCAGCGATTGGTCAGGACGCGGTGGCTTCAAAATCTCGAGATGTGAGGGGTCGTCGTCGCGGGGCGGCCCGATCAGCAGTACGCGTGCACCATTGTCGGCAAATACGTTCGCATGCGCCGGGATCCGCCGGTTCCGGTCGATCAGAACGCGAGCCGGGTGCCGTCCATCGCAAAGGCGAACGGTGAGCGCTGGATCGTCGACAAGGCCGGTGCTCGCCCCGATCACAACGCCGTCGACCAGCGCGCGCAGGCGGTGAAGGTGGACGAGTGCGTCCTTTCCGTTAATGTAACGAGAGTGCCCGGTGCGCGTCGCAATGCGACCATCAAGTGATTGTCCAAGCTGGGCGATCGTGTACGGAATGTCGCGGTATTCAGCGTACGCGAGTGAACCGAAGTGGCGCCACAGTCGTTCATTAACGTGATGTTTGATCAAGGACGGATTGCGGGCCACGCTTCGCAAACTTTCCCAGGCAAGGGCCATTCGGCTCTCACAATTTGACCTCGGGTACCCCCATGACATCTAGCTCACGCCGGGGCCGCAAGGCCATCATTTCGCACGCCCAGACCACAGGAGATGAGGCGGGGTGCGACGCGTTGGCGGCACCGTCGCCGGCGCGGCTTGCTGTCGAGCGGGTCATCTCCGAGCTGCGCGCCGGTCGACCGATCCGCGTTCGTCAGGGAACGGAGGGCCGACTGGTCTTTTCGATCGAGCACGCGGCGGAGTCGCCCGAGCGGCTTGCGGAAATTGCGGACTTCGGTGTTGCGCGGCTCGTGCTGCCGCAGGAGCGGCTGGAACATATCGGCGTTAAGCAGTCGTCGGGCGGAGCGATGCGCGTGATCGGCTCGGATCACGCATTGGTATGCCGTCTTGCGCTCGCCCGATCGGTCGACGACGTGCCGGCATTCCAAGCTGCTGACGCGATCGAAACAGGCGCAATGGATGCGCTTAAGTTCGCGCAGCTGCTCCCGAGCGCGGTCGTCGTGCAGGAAGCCGACCCGGACCAGCATGGGTGGGTGCTGGAGGTGAGCGTCGCCGCGCTGCAGTCGTTCCATCACGAAGTGGCGGATGCGCTTGAGATCGTCTCGCGCGCACCGGTGCCGCTAAGCGATGCGTCGGACACCGAGTTCGTCGTGTTCCGCGGCAGCGATGGCCTGAAAGACCAGGTCGCCATCGTAGTTGGGTCGCCAAACCTTGCCGACGAGGTGCCGGTGCGGCTGCATTCGGCATGTCTGACTGGCGATCTTTTCGGCAGTCTGAAGTGCGACTGTGGAGAGCAATTGCGGCGGGCGGTTCGCTCGTTTGCGGATAACGGCGGCGGCATTCTGCTCTACCTCGACCAGGAAGGCCGGGGCATCGGTCTCGCCAACAAAATGCGGGCGTATGCGCTCCAGCACGACGGCTACGACACGCTCGATGCGGACCGCTTGCTCGGCTACGGCGATGATGCCCGGCGCTACCGGATCGCGGCGCGCATGCTTGCGCTACTCGGTGTGTCGCGGGTTTCTGTGCTGACGAATAATCCCCGGAAGATCGCGGCGCTCACCGCGTTCGGGATCGAGGTCGCAGGTCGTGTCGCGCTGGTTGGTACGCCCAACCCGCACAATGCACGATACCTGAAGACCAAGGTCGAGCGGGCCGGCCATTTGCCAGAGTAACGCGGTGCGCAACGGCACCTCGTGGCTTGCGCGCTAGCCCGGCATGGGCGAGGCGATCGAATATACAGACGGCTTTGTTCGTTTGCTGGAAGCGATCTGGGGCGAGGGATTTCTCTCCCCAGGAGGTGCTGAAGAAGTTGCGGAGATCGTGGCGCCGGTCCCGACCGAGGCGGCGCACATCCTCGATATCGGCACAGGGGCCGGCATGCCGGCGAGCCTGCTGGTAACGGCGCACGCGGCCGGACACGTCACGACAGTCGACATCGAAGCGCCTGTCCTTGCCAAGGCGAAATCGCGGTTTGCGGCGGCCGGCATCAGCGACCGTATCACCGGCCAACTGGTCGTTCCCGGGCCGCTTCCGTTCGAGGACGCTTCGTTCGACGGCGTGTTCTCGAAGGACTCGATTATCCAGATTCGCGATAAAGCGGCGCTATTCCGCGAAGCATTTCGCGTGTTGAAACCCGGTGGGTGGATTGCGCTCAGCGACTGGTTGCGCGGCAGCGGCGAGATGAGCGCGGAGATGCACGCCTATTGTTTCGATGGGCCGTTGCACTTCAATCTCGCGATGCTCGATGAGGAGGCGGCCTTGCTCGCCGAGGCCGGTTTCGCCGAGGTGCAGACTCGTGATCGCGGGCACTGGTTCGCCGAACAGACGGCACGAGAGGTCACCGCGTTGGATGACGGGCTGCGCGACGCGTTGCGGGCCGAGGTCGGCGTCGAGGCGGCCGATGCGTTCGATGCCCGGACCCGGCTGCGCGCTGTGGTTGCCGACCAGGGGCAGCTTCGACCCGGACACTTGCACGCCCGCAAACCCGCCTGAGCTGGCCGTTTGATGTGCTGCGCGTGCGGAGCTGGAGGTCGCTCCGCTGCCTGCCACAGGCCCCGCCGACCATACGAAGCTCTCGGTTGCCTCCCACATCGGCGCGAAAGATCGGCTTAGCCCCCCACGCGCCCCACGACCGCGCCGACACGCCCCTCGGCTGCGCGAGGAAAACCAGTTACGCGCGGTCGGGCAGCGGATGGCCGGGCATCAGATCGTATGGGTGCTTCCAACCGTCTAGCGCGCTGATCCGGTCCAGCCACCGGGCGATCGCCGGAAATGTCGCCGAAATGTCGACGCCGATTTCCTCCGGCCAGTAGAGATAGCCGCACAGGGAAAGGTCGACGATGGTCGGGCGCGCGTCGACCATCCAGTCTCGCCCGGCGAGGTGGCGTTCGAGCACCTTCAACGCGATGTCGCGACGGCCTTTCATGAATGCCACTACGGCTTCATCCGCGGACGGAGCGAATTGCGTGAGGAACCGATGCAGTGCCGTGTACGCGGTCAGTTTGTGGTTGTCCCAGAACAGCCAGCGCAATCCCTCACGGCGCACCTTATCGTCGGTGTCGATGCGGTAGCTGTCGAAGTGGTGGGAGAGATAATCGAGGATCACGGCTGACTGGCTGACGACGACATCGCCGTGGTGCAGGACGGGGACTTCTCCCAACGCATTGTCCGCGAGGAATTCTGGCGCCCGCGCACCGCCATTGAAAAAATCGACGAACCGGGGCTGCCAATCCGCCCCGTGTAACGCCAGCATCAGGGCTGCTTTGTATGCGTTCCCCGACTGGGCGAAGCAGGCGAGTTCGAAGGTGGCCATGGCATTCATCTCCGTTGGGGAGGTGGATGGGCGGTTTATTTTTCGCACGCCGTATGTCGAGCGGTGACGGTCAGCCCGTTGCGTGCCGGGCGCGGGCGCCACGTTCGATCGCAGCCGTCGTCAGTTTGTCGAGATCAAGCTCGTCGCGCAGGAGTTCGAGCAGGCGCAACTCTTCGATCTTCACGTTCAGGTCCGCTGCCGCGATTTCGACGCCCAGCGCATAGCCCGTCTCGTAGAGCGACGGCGGAAGCGATGTCCGGATAACGGCGAGGACGTCGCTCAGACCGGTCTCGGACGCGATGATCTCGCCACAGCGCTGCGCGAGTGGGACGAGGTCATCGGGGTTGAACCCGGCAAACACGGGGAGCTGGCCAACGAGTGCGCCGATCCGCGCGAGCTCGGCGTCTGTCATGTTGCGGTCGACAGCGGACATCGTGACCATGGTGAAGATGAGCGCTTCTTGTGGACTGACTTGCTGCGAGCTGGTGGGCGCGGCCATGCGGTTCTCCATTCTCAACGGTTTGATGCGATCCGGCGTCGCTTGCGGGGGATGTCGCAGCGCTGCATAAGCGCCGAGCGAACGGGTGGTGCACGCTCGCACCTCCGGGGCAGGCGCGTGTCATTTTGTGGTTGCCGGCGGCGACGTCATCGTACGCCCGGCCCGCAATACCGCCGGCCACGCGATCGCGCCATACCCAATGCGGAACGTCGCAAAGGCACGGGAGATAAACGCCATGGCTGACACTCAGATGGACGGGCAGGCGATCCCTTCTGCTGCGGCGGCATCCGATCTGGCTGCGTTGGCTGAAGACGCGAAGGCGTGGCCGTTCGATGAGGCGCGTCGTCTGCGCAAGCGGCTCGACGGCATGAAGAAGCGGCCCGAGGTGGTGGTTTTCGAGACCGGCTATGGTCCGTCGGGGCTCCCGCATATCGGCACGTTTGGTGAGGTGGCACGAACCTCTATGGTGCGCCACGCGTTCGAAACGCTGACGGGCGAGCGGACGCGACTGATCTGCTTTTCCGACGACATGGATGGATTGCGGAAGGTACCCGACAACGTGCCCAACAAGGCGATGCTCGAAGCGCATCTCGAGCAGCCTCTCTCGTGTGTGCCCAATCCGTTCGACTCCGATGCGGAGAGTTTTGCGGGACACAACAATGCGATGCTGCGCCGCTTTCTCGATCAGTTCAGCTTCGCGTACGAATTTTTCTCCGCGACGGAGTGCTACGCGCGCGGCGACTTCGATGCGACGCTGCTCAGAATGCTCGTGGCGTACGACAAGGTTATGGACGTCATCCTGCCGACGATCGGTCCTGACCGGCGCAAGACCTACTCGCCATTCCTCCCCATATGCCCGCGCACGGGGAAGGTGCTGCAGGTGCCAATGACCAGGCGTGACGAGGCCGCGGGCACCGTCACCTACGACGATCCGGAAACCGGAGAAGCCGTCACCGTGCCGGTGACCGGCGGGGCAGTGAAATGCCAGTGGAAAGCAGATTGGGCGATGCGGTGGACAGCGCTCGGCGTCGATTACGAAATGGCCGGCAAGGACCTCATCGACAGTGTCAAGCTTTCGAGCCGCATCTGCCGTGCGCTCGGCGGCGTGCCGCCTGAGGGGTTTAATTACGAGCTGTTCAACGACGAGAACGGAGAAAAAATATCCAAGTCGAAGGGCAACGGGCTGACGATCGAGGAATGGTTGACCTACGCGTCACCGGAAAGCCTCTCGCTCTTCATGTTTCAGAAGCCGAAAACGGCGAAGCGGCTCTACTTCGATGTGATCCCGAAGGCGGTCGACGAATACCTGACCCATCTCGAAAAGTTGCCGGATCTCGAGGGTGAGGCGCGCCTTGCGAGCCCGGCGTGGTTCATCCATGCGGGTGAGCCGCCGGCGATGACCTCGCCGATCAGCTTCAATCTGCTGCTCAATCTCGTTAGTGCATCGAACGCCGACGACGCGCAGGTACTGTGGGGATTTATTCGCCGTTACGCACCGGATGCGACTGCGGAGAACAGCCCGCAGCTTGCGCAGCTCGTTGGCTACGCCGTGCATTACTACCATGACTTCGTGAAGCCGACGAAAGCCTACCGAGCACCGGATGCGAAGGAGCGTGCGGCGCTCGAGGACCTGCGAGACCGGCTGGCTGGCCGCGACGGTGAGAGCGACGGCGAGGCGCTGCAGACCGTCGTCTACGACGTCGGCATGGCGCATGATTTCGACAAGCTGCGGGAGTGGTTCGGCGCGCTCTACGAAGTGTTGCTCGGGCAGAAGCAGGGCCCGCGGTTCGGCTCGTTCATCGCACTCTACGGGGTCGACGAGACGAGGGCGCTGATCGACGGAGCGCTCGCCCGCGAGGCTGCCTGAGGCAATTTGCTTCCCGCGTCAGGCAGCACATCGCGCAAGTCAGCCACCTCGGCACGGCGTGTATCGCTGTGTTTTTCGAGAGGGGTGAGAGATTATCGCCGCGCGATCGTGAAGCCGAAATCGCCTTCGAGACTCCACATGCGTTTCACGATGTCACCGAACTGGGCATCGCGCGCGCTGATCGTCTCCTGGTTCCATTCGGCATAGTCGCGCAACGTGTCGGTCACGGCGATCCGGGACGATTTAAGCGCGCCGCCCGAATCCCGCCCGAACAAGATCTCACATTTAGCGGGGAACAATTTTCCGTCCATGCGCCGGTTTTTCTGTCCGGACGTGAGTGCAAGGTTTCCGAGCAGACCACTGTAGCGGCGCTGCTCGGAGGGATCGCTGAAGATATCATGCCATCCGCTGTCATCTGACGGCCTTCTTGGCAGCACGTGCTCAACGGTCAGCGTTTCCGGAACTCTCCGTGTGCATGTGCCTGCGAGCTCGTCCGAGATCCGCAGCAGCACGAGCTTACAAATTCGCCCGCTGGCGGCGTGGAAGTCCCGGCTGAGACGTTTGAGGATCGCGCGTTGGCTGCCCTCGGAGATATCGAGCCTGGCGAAATCATCGGGGATGCCATCGGCCGTGATCGCCTGTTCAATGGCGCGAAAACGGTCGGCTCGGTCTTTGTTCTGCTCGTCGATCAGCAAGGACGCATAGGCGCGGCGCTCGAGCCGGCGCAGGAAGTCTTCGGTTGCCGTCTCGTCGCTCGGTCCGATCTGCATCCACCTGATCAGCGGTCCCATCCATTCGCGGTTCTTCACCCAGCCGAGGTACACCAGAACCTTTTCGATTTCCGGCGGGTCGTCAGAGCGGTCCGTCCGGGCACGGAAAAGCCGCATCATCGCGGCGGCTGTCGGAAGGAAGGCCTTTTCGAGATACGCGCGCCCACCTCCGAGGTTCGCCATGATCGAGGCATGTTCCCGGATCACCGGGCGATTGCCGCGTCCGAACGCGTGTTTCAAATAGGCGAAAAGGTCCTTGAAGGCTTCCGAGCCCAAAGTCTCGCCACAGCGCTCCCACTCCTCGACATAGTCCTGGATCGTCGGGTCGCTCAGATCGACGTCGCTGAGCACGATGGCCTTGATCTGGTCGGTTTCTGAAAGCCTGGCGTTCGCGACGTTCATCGATGTGAACATATCGAGCGCATCGTCCGGCTCATCCGCTTCGATCACCGCGAGGCTCACGTGGTCCAGCGCGTATTCGATGAAGCTGCGAACGCCCGCCGGGTCGTCTTCGTGCAGACGCTCCATCAGGTCGCGCAACCGGCCGCGGTTCGCGAGCAAAGCGAGGATCGGTCCTTTGTGAGCTGGCAGTTTCACGTCGAGCTGCGTGGCGCCACGCTCCTTTATGAAGCGTGTGAAAACCTCCTCGCTGTCGTTGCGGATGGTGACGCGCCATTCAGCCTCGGCGTGCGACGGCGCCACGACCATCGCATGCAGCGCATCGGCATACTCCGGGTTGGTGTCCGCGAGGATATCGCGTGCGACGCAGAGGATTGTCGTCCATGTGATGAGGCGTTGCTGGCCGTCGACCATGTCGAAGGGGCCGGCGATCGGCTTCTGCAAGGCAGTGCCGTCTGAAAGGGACGTGGTGTCGAGGACGATCATGCTGCCGAGGATCGTCGCGCGCACGCCGCCTTTGGCGGACTGCAGTTGACGGTTGGCGGACAAGTTCTCGAACAGTGCATCAACCTGCTCGACCGACCAAGCGTACGGGCGTTGGTAGAGCGGAAGCTGGTAGATACGATCGCCCGACAACACGCCGCGCGGCGTCGACATATACGCCTTCACAATGGTGGCCCCCCGAAGCCTCCCGGCCGGGCCCACAGTGCGTGCAGCATACGCGTGGGCCGGAACAGGCTGTGCAACGTATCCAAACTGCCCGAGGGGCTCAACCAGCGAGCGCGGCAAGTGCGAGAGAAACGATGCGTGTGATGAAAGTGCTTCGTCTGGACGAAGCGAATGCTTTCGACCAGTCAGGAACCTTCAACGGATCGCCCGACGATCAGCGGGATGGGTTCATTCATCTGTCGACGGAAGATCAGTTGGCGGGAACGGTCGCGCGGCATTTCAGTGACGATGACGGCGTCATTGCTGAAGGGTTGACCGTGTATGCGTTCGAGGCCGAGACGCTTGGTGAAATGTTGCGTTGGGAAGCGTCGCGTGGTGGGGCGCTTTTTCCGCATCTCTATGGCGCGCTCGATGCGGGCGCAATCGTCACGCGCTATCGGATCGCCGGATGCGAGAGAGAAAAAATCATGCTCGAGGAGTTGGGGTGACGATGCTGAGCCGCGCACTCGATTTCGCCCGACAGGGTCTACTCAAGCTCGATCCGGAGACGGCGCATTCCGCCTCGCTCGGTGCGTTGGAGCGCGGGCTGCACCCACGGGTTGCGTCGGATAAATTTCCCTCTCTGCGAACGCAAGTTGCCGGGCTTGAAGTGCCGAACCCGCTTGGTATCGCGGCAGGGTACGACAAAGATGCGCGGGTCCCGGACGCATTGCTGGCAATGGGTATGGGGTTTGTCGAGGTCGGTACGCTGACGCCGCGGGCGCAGGCGGGAAACCCGATGCCTCGGGTCTTTCGTATTGCGGAGGAAAAAGCGGTCATCAACCGGCTCGGTTTCAACAACGGTGGGCACGATCTGGCGCGGGCACGGCTCGTGCGTCGGGGCCGCCGCCCAGGCGTGCTCGGCGTCAACATCGGCGCGAACAAGACCGCGAGTGACCGGGTCGCTGACTACGTGGCCGGTGTGCGCACGTTCGCGCCGTTCGCGAACTATTTCATGGTCAATGTCTCCTCGCCGAATACACCGGGACTGCGGGACCTTCAGGCGCCGCGCGAGCTCAAGGAGCTGCTTGCCCGTGTCGGTGAAGCGCGCGCCGAGGTGGCCCGCGACACGCCGCTCTTCGTGAAGCTGGCGCCGGACATCGCGGGTGAGGATGTGCCCGCGATCATCGAGGTGATCGTGGCGGCGGGTGTCGATGGGATCTGCGTATCGAACACGACGGTTGCCCGCCCGGGTGTCGAGCACCTTGCGATGAGCGGTGAGGCAGGCGGGTTGTCCGGTGCGCCGTTGTTTGACTCCTCAACGCGGATGCTCGCGGAGGTTTGGTTGATGACGGAGGGAAAAGTGCCGTTGATCGGGGTTGGCGGCATTACCGACGGCGCGAGCGCCGTGGCAAAGATCGAGGCGGGCGCATCGCTCGTGCAACTCTATACCGGGCTGATCTACGGCGGCGCCGGGTTGATCGCCGACATTCTGGACGAGATGGACCGTGCGGTGCGTGCGGCGGGTAAAACGACGATCGCGGATCTCGTCGGCTGCAAAGCGGGCGCATGGGCGAACCGCTAATCGCAGACGTATTTTTCTCTCTCGCGCTACGGCGTTGCGAAATGGGTTTTTAAGAGCCTCGGGTAGAGCAACTGCAGGCTGATCGCGCGCGCGACGAAGAATGCAAGCACAGACGCCCAGAGCCCGTGGTTCGCGTACATCGGCGTCAGGACTGCCCAGATCGCGAAGAAGGCCACGGCGCTTGCGATCGTTGCGTTGCGCATGTCGCGGGTCTGCGTGGCGCCGATGAAGATGCCGTCGAGTTGGAAACAGGCGACGCCGACGATCGGGGTCGCAGCCGCCCATGGCAAGTAGGCTCGAGCCGTGGCGCGCACCTCCGGCGAGGTGGTCAGCAGGTCGATTATGAGGGGCCCTGCGAGCCAGCATGCGAGGCTCAGGACGCCGGCGAGCAGAACGGCCCAAAGGCTCGAGAGCTTGACGGCCCGGGCGAAGTGGCGGCGGTTGCGCGCGCCGATTGCATGTCCGCTCAGTGTCTCGGCGGCGTAGGCGAACCCGTCCAGCACATGCGCCGTAACGTTCATGAAATGGTGGAGCACCGCGTTTGCGGCGAGCACGATTTCGCCGGCCCGCGCCCCCTCGTTGACGAAAAACACGAATACGGCCTGCAGTGCCAAAGTGCGGAGCATAATGTCCCGGTTGACCGCAAAGACGCGGCGTACGGCGGTTCCTTCAAACACGACGCGGGCCTCTGGCAGCGCGCCGCGGCGGTGCATTTCCCGCCAGACGACCCAAACGCCGACGCTCGCGGAGATCAATTCAGCGAGCACGGTGCCCCAGGCCACGCCGTCGATCGTCAGGCCTAAGCCCTGCACAAGTAGAATGCTGAGGGTGATGTTCGTGCTGTTGATCAGCAATTGAAGCGCGACGGCAAGACCGGTGCGGCGGATGCCGATGAGCCAGCCGAGGATCGCAAAGTTGGTCAGCGCAAGCGGCGCGGACCAGATGCGGATCGAGATGTAGGTTTCTGCTGCCGCTTCGACCGCCGGGGTGCCGGAGAGCATGGCAAGCGCGGCGGCGGTGAGGGGCGCTTGCAACATGATCAGCGCGAGGCCTGCGACGAGCGCGACGATGAGTGCCTGCGCGAAAACTGCGGACACCCGCGTGCCATCATCCGCACCGTCGGCCTGCGCCGTAAGACCGGACGTCCCCATCCGCAAGAATGAAAACATGAAGTAGGCGAGCGAGAAGAACGTGGCGCCGAGTGCGACCCCACCGACGAGGTGCGGCGCGTCGAGTGCCCCAAGCACACCGGTGTCCACGACGCCGATCAAAGGTTCGGTCACGTTGGAGAAAATGATCGGCAGCGCGATCGCGAGCACGTCGCGATGGCCGAGTGATCGTGTTGCGGTATCGCCCGTCGATCCGGCAACGCTCATGGCGCCAGCGGGCCTCGGCACACTAGCGGTCGGACTTGCGCGAGGCCGTGCTCAGCAGACGCGAAAGCAGCCAGACCGGGATCACGATCACGGCGCCGAGCAGGAAGTATTGTAGTGCCCATTCGACAGCACCAAAACCCATGTCATAAATGCGGATCGCGAGGCGTTGCAGGCCCTCGATCAACTCGAGCGGGCTCAGACCCAACGCCGCGAGGACGATGCCGACAATCACCGACATGATGATGAGACGCACCATCACCGCGAGCGGGTTTCCGCCGAAGAAGCGTTCCATCATTCGGTCCTTGCTGATGTCACCTGGCGAGCGGCGCGACGCGCTTCAGGTGTTTTGAACCCACGGGCTGTCGAGGGAGTTTCCTGTTCGATATGGCAAAAGCAGGAACTCCGAAGGACGGCAAGGCCCGTGCGCCCTCGGCGGGGCGGGCGAAGGTCGTCGTGCCGCGGGAGGGTGCCAAAACGGACACGCGGAAATTAGCCGGGCAGCAAACCGCGAAGCCGAAATCAACGAAGCCAAAATCAACGAAGACGAAACCGACGAAGTCGAAATCAGCCAAGCCAACCCTGTCTGAGCCGCGAGCGGGCGAAGGTCAGCGCGCGCGGAAACGCCGTGCGTCTGCGAAACCGCGCGCTGAGCCGGCCGCGTTCGAGGAAGCTGTCCGCAGCGACGCGCACCAGACGATCGCCCGCATCGGGACCGAGCTTCCGCCCGCGTTCGCCACATGGTTTGCCGACCGTGGTTGGGCACTACGGGCGCATCAGCAGGCGATGATCGAAGCCTACGCGGCGCGACGGTCCACGCTTCTCGTCGCGCCGACGGGGGCGGGCAAGACGCTTTCCGGTTTTCTGCCGAGCCTGATTGATTTGCATCTCGCGCGGGCCGGACGGCTTGCAGCGCATGCTTCGGTCCACACGCTGTACATCTCGCCGCTCAAGGCACTCGCGGTCGACGTCGCCCGGAACGTGACGACGCCGGCTGAGGAAATGGACCTCAAATTGCGGATCGAGACGCGGACCGGCGATACGCCCGCCTCGCGCCGCCAGCGCCAGTTGCGCACGCCGCCAGACATCCTGATGACGACGCCGGAACAGCTTGCGCTACTGCTCTCGCACCCGAGCGCGGAGGTTTTTTTCGCGGACCTTAAGTTGGTGGTGCTGGACGAACTGCATGCGTTGGTCACGTCGAAGCGTGGCGATCTGCTCGCGCTCGATCTCGCGCGACTGCGCACGCTTGCGCCGGAGGTTACGAGTTTCGGGTTATCAGCGACCGTTGCACGACCGACGGAGCTCCAGGCCTACCTCGCCCACCAGGTCGCGCCCGACGATCACATCGCGCTCGCCGACCGGGTGATCGTGCGTGAGCAGACGGTGCCGGAGATCCGCATTCTCGACAGTGAGGAACGGCTGCCATGGTCTGGGCACATGGCGCGGTATGCGTTTCCGGAGATCCTTGAGGAGATTAAATCTCACCAGCTGTCGCTGATCTTCGTCAATACGCGATCGCAGGCGGAGCTTATTTTCCGCGGGCTGTGGGAGATCAACGAGGAATCGCTGCCGATTGCGCTGCATCACGGCTCGCTCGACGTTGGACAGCGGCGCAAGGTCGAAGCGGCGATGGTGGCCGGTACGCTCAAGGCGGTCGTTTGCACCTCGACACTCGATCTCGGGATCGACTGGGGCGATGTGGATCTCGTGATCAATGTCGGGGCGCCTAAGGGGGCAAGCCGCCTGCTGCAACGCATCGGGCGGGCCAATCACCGCCTCAACGAGCCTTCGCGTGCGCTGCTTGTACCGGCCAACCGGTTCGAGGTTATGGAGTGTCGGGCGGCGCTCGATGCGGCGCAGGCCGGGGCGCAGGATACGCAGATCATGCGGAGCGGTGCGCTCGATGTGCTTGCGCAGCACCTGACGGGGATGGCGTGCGCGGGGCCATTCGGGCCCGGTGCGTTGTTCGACGAGGTACGCTCGGCATTGCCCTATAGCGGGCTGACCCGCGCGAAATTCGACCGGGTGATCGATTTTGTCTCCACCGGCGGATATGCGCTTAAGGCCTATGAGCGGTTCGCGCGGCTGCGGACCCGCCCGGACGGGCTCGTCGAGCTTTCGCATCCTCGCTTTGCGCAGCAGTACCGCTTGAATGTCGGCACGATCATCGAGGCGCCGACCCTGAAGGTGAGGCTCGGACGCCCACGCAAGGACGGCAATGCCCGTGCGATGGTGGGTGGACGGGTGCTCGGTGAAATTGAGGAATGGTTCGTCGAGCAACTCACGCCGGGCGACACGTTCATCTTTGCCGGGCAAGTGCTTCGCTACGAAGGCATCCGCGAGACGAGTGTTTTCGTGTCGAAAACGCAGTCCTCCGACCCGAGCATTCCCTCGTATGCGGGAGGAAAATTCCCGCTGTCGACGCATCTTGCAGCGCGGGTGCGCCAGATGCTGGCGACGCCCGGTGCGTGGGGGCTTCTGCCGGACCAGGTCGAGGACTGGCTTCGTATTCAGGAAGAAAAATCCGTCATCCCGTCGCCGCAGGAAATTCTGATCGAGACCTTTCCGCGCGGAAAGCGAAACTACTTTGTCTGCTACCCCTTCGAAGGGCGGCTCGCGCACCAGACGCTCGGGGTGCTGCTGACCCGCCGGCTTGATCGCGCCCGCGCGCGACCACTTGGTTTTGTCGCCAATGACTACGCGATCGCGATCTGGGGGCTCGGCGACATGAGCGCGATGATCGCGGACGGTCGGCTGTCGCTCGCCAAGCTGTTCGAGCCTGATATGCTGGGTGATGATCTCGAAGCGTGGCTGACCAACTCGTTCCTCATGAAGCGGACGTTCCGCTATTGCGCGATCATCGCCGGGCTCATCGAGCGCAAGTTTCCCCGGGCCGAGAAGTCAGGCCGGCAGGTCACGTTCTCGTCCGATCTCATCTATGACGTGCTGCGCGAACACGAGCCCGACCACATACTGCTCGAAGCGGCGTGGGCGGATGCGGCCACCGGTCTTCTCGATCTTGGGCGGTTGAACGGATTTCTGGATCGCGTCCAGGGGCAGATCCGACATATCGCGTTGGAGCACGTCTCGCCGCTTGCCGTGCCGGTACTGCTGGAGGTGGGGCGCGAACGTGTTCCGGGGATGGACCCGGACGACCTGTTGCGCGAGGCCTCGGAAGAACTCATTCTCGAAGCGATGGGACGCACGCCCGGCGTCGCCTAATCGGTTGGCTCGCCCAGGCGCCGATCCGGAATGTGCCGGGAGCGGTCGGCAGAATGCAGGATTGAGCGACGATGGCTTCGGTATCGCGAAAAGTGGCGGATGCGACGTGGTCGGCGGCGGCGCACGTCCCGGTTGGCGATGCGGTATTCGTCGCGGATCGTAGCGGCGCACTCTGGTGGCCCGACGCCGATACGCTCATCGTCGCCGACCTGCACCTCGAGAAAGGCTCGTCGTTTGCCCGGCGCGGGGCGTTCCTGCCGCCCTATGACAGTCGCACCACGCTGCGGTTGCTCGGCGACGCGATCGATCGTTATGCGCCGCGTGCGGTCTGGCTGCTCGGCGACAGTTTCCATGATCGGGAGGGGATGGCGGCGCTCGGTGCGGAAGAGCGTCGAACGCTTGGATCGCTCCAGCGCGGGCGTACCTGGGTATGGGTAACCGGTAATCACGACCCGGAGATTGCGCCCTGGCTCGGTGGCGAGATCGTTGGCGGATTCGAGAAGGCGGGCATTTGCTTTCGCCACGAACCGACGGGGAGCGGCGCGCCCGAGATCGCCGGCCATCTGCATCCTGTCGCCAAGCTGATCCGTCATGGCCGCGGTTTGCGGCGTCGGTGCTTCGTCACCGACGGGTGTCAGCTCGTTCTGCCTGCGTTCGGGGCCTTCACTGGCGGCTTGAACATTTGCGATCCGACGTTCCTTGCGCTTTTCGGGTCCGAGACGCCGGCGGTCGGTGTTTGGATGCTTGGCCAGGATGCCGTCTATCCGGTATCGGCCCGCGATCTGCGCGGCGACTGATACGCTCACGGCGTGATCCGATTCGCCGCCATCTCACATGCACTGCTGGACGGTTTTTCCGCGTGTGAGTTTACAGTCATCCGGGAATGCGTCTTGCGCGTACCGCCCGGTTAGCGTTCATGCGTCCGGCGCATGTCGCCATTGCCTAGCGCGAATGCGTCGACGGGCGCGAAGGCGTTTGACCTGACACAAACGGAACAAGGGGCTGTAGGGATGAGATTCGGCGTCCTGAAAGAGACGGTGGACGACGAGGCGCGCGTTGCACTGACGCCTTCGTCCGCGCGCCACATCCAGAAACTCGGGCATACATGCTTCATCGAGGCGGGCGCCGGCGCGGCGGCTGCGTTCTCCGATGAAGCCTATCGCGAGGCCGATGTGAAGGTCGTCGATACGCGCGCCGCGCTTATCGAGCAGGTCGACGTGATTGCGAAGGTGCGCCCGCCGAGTGAAGACGACATCGCCGCGATGCGCGACGGCCAGACGGTCATCTCCTTTTTCTACCCCGGTGAAAACGAAGCGTTGCTCGCCAAGGCGGCCGATCAGGGCGTGACGATCGTCGCAATGGACATGGTGCCCCGGGTCTCGCGCGCGCAGAAAATGGACGCGCTGTCGTCGATGGCGAACATCGGCGGCTACCGTGCCGTGATCGAGGCGGCTAACAACTTCGGACGGTTCTTCACGGGGCAGGTCACCGCGGCGGGCAAGGTGCCGCCGGCGCGTGTGCTCGTGATTGGGGCCGGGGTGGCTGGTCTCGCGGCCATTGGAGCTGCCCAGTCGCTCGGTGCGATCGTGCGGGCGTTCGATGTGCGGCCCGAGGTTGCCGAACAAATCGAGTCGATGGGTGCGGAGTTTTTGTTCCTCGACTTCGCGGAAGATGGGAGCGGCGATGGCGGCTATGCCGCGCCGTCCAGCCCGGAGTTTCGGGAAAAGCAGCTCGCGTTGTTCCGCGAGCAGGCGCCTGAAACCGATATCGTGATTTCGACGGCACTTATCCCCGGTCGGCCTGCGCCGGAGTTGTGGACCGAAGACATGGTTCACGCGATGCGGCGCGGCTCGGTCATTGTCGACCTCGCGGCAGAGCGCGGCGGCAACTGCGCGCTCACGGTGCCGAACGAAAAGATCGAAACCGATGGCGGCGTTACGATCATCGGCTACACGGATTTCCCGAGCCGGATGGCGACGCAGTCGTCAGAACTCTACGCGACAAATATCCGCCATCTGCTGACTGATCTGACGCCGGGAAAAGACGGCACCGTCGTCCATGATATGGAGGACGACGTAATCCGCGGCGCCACGGCGGCACACGCGGGTGAGGTCACCTTCCCGCCACCCGCGCCGAAGGTGCCGGCGATCGCAAAACAGCCGGCGCGGACGGAAAAGGCGAAAGAGCTCACGCCCGAAGAGGTGCGCGCTGCCGAAAAGGCGGCGTTCGCCAAGGAGACCCGGACGCAGGTCGGTCTTCTTGCGCTTGGCGGCGGGCTGGTTCTCGCGCTCGGCCTCATCGCACCGGCGAGTTTCATGCAGCACTTCATCGTCTTCGTGTTGTCGGTGTTCGTCGGTTTCCAGGTGATCTGGGGCGTGTCGCATTCGCTGCACACGCCGCTGATGGC
>JBCBJG010000019.1:0-21658 GCA_038523655.1 Pseudomonadota bacterium
CGGGCCGAGCAGGCCGGCCTCGACCGTATAGCGCACCAGAAAGAGACCGCCGATCGCGAGGGCGAGGCCGCCGATCCAGACGAAGGCGGCCGATCGGTCGAGGCGCGCGTCTCCGAAGCGGTGGCCGACCGCGCCTACATCCCCGGCGTTCTGACCGCCGCCGGCATCATTGCCGCGTTCGCGACCGTTTATGCGGCCTACGCGCTTTACGGATTCATCGGGGATGCGCTCGCCTTCGTCGGTCTGGGCGCTGCGGGCTTTCTCGGCCTCGCGCTTTCGGTGCGTCAGGGACCGTGGATCGCAGCGGTCGGGCTCGCAGCGGGCTACGTAACCCCGGCGCTCGTCAGCTCGTCCTCGCCATCGGCGGCAGCGCTTTTCATTTACCTCCTCGTTCTGACTGCGGCGGTCTATCTGACCGCCTGGCTGCGCGGCTGGCGTGAGCTCGCCTACCTCGCCGCCATCGGTTCGACGGGTTGGGGCCTGCTCTGGCTCGTGGACGTCTACAGAGCCGCCGACGCTCCGGTCCTGATTGGCTACTGCATTTTACTCCCCGCGCTCGCGATTGCACTGCTGCGCCGCGGGACCGAACAGCCGGTCGGAGATGAAGCGACGTCGGACGAGCAGGCGGACCCTGCGCCCAGCAAACTGTCCACGCGCATCATCAAGGCCATTCGCGCCGGCGCCGACCCGATCGTCACCCCGATCGTCGCGGCCAATGCCTTCCTCACACTGGCTTTCGTCACGGTCTCCGGACATGGCGTGCTCGCGATCATCGGCACGGCCGGTGTTGCGGCCCTGCTGGTTGCAGCCGCGCTGGCTCTCCCCGGTCTACGTAGCCTCGCGGCAATCGCCGGCACTCTATTTATCTCTCATCTCGCGTCCTGGCCGCGACCGCTCGGCTTCGTCGCGGCCGATCCGCTCAACCCGTCATCGAGCAGCACCGGGGAGATGCTTTGGGTGAGGCGGGTCGAAGACCCCGAGGCGATGATCTGGTTTGCGCTGATCGGCGCGGTTGTGCTTGGCGGAGTTGCGTTATGGAACGTGTTCACGCGGACGGCGTGGCCGGTCTGGGCGGCGCTCGCGTCCGCCGTTCCGGTGCTCGCCTATGTCCTGACGTATCTCGCCACCGGCGCTGGACAGACCTCCATTCCATTCGCCCTCACCGCATTATTCTCCGCCGCCTTGTTTGCCACGGCAACCGACCGGCTCGACCGGCGTCGCCTCGACGTCGCAGCGCCAGATCGACGGACGGCGCAGGCGGTTGGTGCCTTGGCGGCCGCAGCGTGCGCCTTCCTCGCTCTCGCGATGGCCGTGTCGCTCAATCAGGGATGGTTGACGATCGGCCTCGCTATGATGGCGCCGGCACTCGCCTGGATTGACCGCAAACGCGACCTGCCGATCTTGCGCGCCATCGTCGCCGTACTGGCGGCCATCGTCGTCGCACGTCTGATCTGGCGTCCGGATATCGTCGGTGACGACCTTGGCACCACGCCGATCTTCAACTGGGCGCTCTATGGCTACGGCGTGCCGACGGTGGCTTTCGCGCTGGCAGCCTGGTGGCTCGAGCGCACCCGCGACGACGTAAGCGCGAAACTCGCGCGTGGTGCGGCCATCGCATTCCTAGCCGCGCTGATCGGTGTGCAGGTCCGCCATCTGATTAATGGCGGCGACGTGCTGGCGAACCGCTACGGCCTGCAGGAGGCGGCGCTGCACACCCTGAGCTGGCTTGGTCTCTCACTTGGTCTGCGGTGGGGCGCGTTTCGTCGCGATGACGGGCTGATGCTGCAGGCAGCTAATCTCTTCGGGCTGCTCAGCCTGGCGCATATCGCGACGGTGCATCTCGTGCGCCTGCTGCCGTTCGTGACGGAGGCGCCGATCGAAGGCGGCGTGATCCTGAACACGCTGCTCCTCGCCTATTTCCTCCCCTCCGTTCTGGCGGGCCTCACCGTCATGCAATTCCAGAAGCGCCAGCAAGCATTGCCGGACGGCGGTGTGCCGGGCCTTCCCTGGTCACCGCGGTCGGTCGCCGATCTCTATGTGTTGGTGACCGCGGTCTTCACGGTGCTGCTGATCTTTGCCTACCTGACGCTGCAGGTCTCGCGCGTCTTTCAGGGGCCGATCCTCGACGCCGCACCGAGCGACGGCGAACTCTACGCTTGGTCGCTCGTCTGGGTGGTGTTTGCGGTTTGTCTGCTAGGCGGAGGGATCGGCTGGCAGGTCTCCGCGCTGCGTCAGGCAGGGTTCGCGTTTCTAACCCTCGCGACGTGCAAGATTTTCCTCTTCGACATGGCGGCGCTGACCGGGTTGCTGCGCGCGCTATCCTTCATCGGGCTCGGCGCTGCCCTCATGGGCATAGGCTTCGCCTATCAGCGGCTGATGGGGCGCGCGTCCGCCACGACCTGATGCATCGCGTGAGGTGGGGGCCAGACAGGAGGCCAGACGCGGGGCCAGACGCGGGGCGAAACACGGGGCCAGAAAGGGACACGGCCCGCGGCCGGGCGAAGTGGATGTCAGCCGCTGAGGAGGAAAATATCCGTCGGTGGCGCCTCGACGCCCGCGCGCGTCAGCAGCGCATGCACCTGCCCCCGATGGTGCGTCTGGTGATTGAAGAAATGGATGACGAGCGCACCGCGCGGGCGGGTTACTTCGCGCCCGGCGGCGCCTGAGAACCACGTCAGATCTTCAGCGAACCAGGCATCATCGATAGATGCCGCCCACTGCAAAATGAGCACGTCCATCGCCTGACGCTCTGCACGTAGCCGCGCAAAATCGTCGAACAGGTTCGGACTTTCTGCAATCGAAGTCACACGCGGGGCCGGCGTGCCGGCAAACCGGTTCATCCAGGTCTGATCGGCCCAAACCAGGTGGTTCAGCGTTCCATGGATCGAAGAGAAAAACGCACCGGCGTCTGCTTTGCGGACCTCATCGTCGAGCGTCCACGCCGTTGCGTACATGCTGTCGTTCATCCAGCGATTGTAACCGGCCATCAGTTGCGCGGTCGCTGCTGTGCAGATGTTCGCCGTCATTTTTTCCCTCCCCCGCCGACTGTTACGCGTCGTCCCGCACACCCGCCCAACTTCTCCGCGGGTGGCGACGCGTGGGCGCACTCGAGGGCTGCACGGTAGTCGGTCAGCTTCGCTGGTCCTAGCCCGTAGAGGGTGCGGGACGCGACCGTGCGAGCACCCGGCCAAGGACAAACGCACCGCAACCGATCACCATCACGGCGACGCAGATGACCAGCAGCTTGGCATATTTGTGCTCCAGACCTGTGAGCGCGCCCATGACGCTTGAGTACCCGCTGGCCTCGACGAAGTAGAGCGTCGCCCCCGCCATCGCTGCCGCGAATGCGGTAAGGTAAGACCACGTCGGGACATCGCGCCATCCGAGCCAGAGAGAGAAAAAGACTACCGGCGCCAGAAACATCGATGCGGTTCCTGAGACGGCCACGGCGCTGAACAGATCCTTCGAGCCGACGAACACCATCAGCGTGCCTCCCGCCATGAACAGCGCCATGGCGATCCGCCCGTTCTGCGTCGTCGCGGCACCCGTGCCCATGTCGACGACCGCAAGCTTCGATGCGCTCGCCAGCGTCGAGTCGAGTGTCGACATGCATGAGATGATCAGCGCGATGTTGAACAGCAACACCGGCCAGATCCCGTAGACCCGGGTGAAGGTCGCCATCAGGTCTTCGCCCGGCAGCTTCGCGATCCCGGCCATCGTCCCGATCACGCCAAACGCCATGATGCACAGCACCGACACCCAGGCCGCGTGAAGGAAGCTTGCCCGCGTCGTCGCCCGGTCTGCGATCAGCCCGCGATCCATCATGACCGGGTCGTGCATCGGATAGCTCCACACTTGCAACAGCGCGACGGCGAGCAGCACCCACCCCGGGTTGTCGATGGCGGGCGAGGACGCCGCGATCGCCTCGAAGTCGAACACCCCGCTTGTCAGGCTCGCCGCGATAAGCACCGCGAGCACCGCGAGGAACACGACCATCTGCAACACATCGGTTCTGATCGCCGCATGCAGTCCGCCGCGCCCCGCGTAGGCCAGAACGGAGACAGCGATTGCGATCACCGCGCCAGTGTAGGCAAGCGTGCCCGCAGCGCCGAAGATCGCGCCAATCACCAGCAGGTTGGCGAACACCTCCGAGAGCAACCGAACACCGGTGACGAAATTGTACGCCGCCGGTCCGCTCAAACCGAACCGGTCAGCGAGGAACTGCTGGATGCTATTGTAACCGTGTCGGAACCGCAGGCTGTCGACGATCGCAGCACCGGTAACGAACGAGAGATAGTAGGCGGCGTACGCCAGCGCCCCGCCGATCCCGTAGAAGTAGCCGAGGATCGCGGCGTTCATGATTGACCGCGCGAAAATCCAGGTCGTCACCTGGCTGAGGGTGAGCGCCATCACCCCCGGGGCGACACCCCGTGCATCCTTGCCCGAGTAGAACGCGGCGGCATTTTCCGCGCGGGAAGACAGCAGCACGGAAGCGACGATCATCGCGATGGTGGTCGCGATCAGAATGGCCATCATGGACGGGGCACGCTCAGCTATGTTGGGCTCTCGACAACTAGGGGTACGCCACCCGCCGCGTTGTCGGGATGACATTTTCGTATAAGCCGCGCGCAGTAAGACCGCGCCGAACAGTGCCCCGCGCGCCGCGAGTGGCCTGCTGCTTTCGTTGCCGGAAACAAGGAGCGCCTGACATGGCCAACGCATCGCTGCCGCAGGAAGGCTTCGAGTTGCTCGACGAGCTAGCCGCGAACAACACGAAGGCTTGGTACGCCGACCACCGGGACGCGGTGAAGGAAAGCCTGCTGGAGCCGTTTGCCGCGATCCTTGACGCGGTCACGTCCCGGCTCGCACGCACCGAAACACCCTTCAAGGGATCGCAAGCCACGATGTTCCGCATGCACCGCGATGTACGGTTCTCGAAAGACAAGCGCCCCTACAAGGAAGCCGTGGCCGGTCTGCTCACCCCAAGCGGAGATAAAAACGAGGCGGCAGGTCTCGCCTATGTGCACGCGGGTGCGCGCGAGCAGTTCATGGCGTGCGGATTTTATCGAATGGACCCGCAGGCGCTGCGGCCGATCCGGGACGCGATTATCGCCGACCCGAAAGCATTCTCGAAGATGGTGACCGCGCTCGGCAAGTCGGGCTTGGCGCTGTGCGACGAGGATAGTCTGCGCTCGATGCCGCGGGGGTACGCGGAGGCCGCCGACGCGCCCTATGCCCCCGCCCTGCGTCTCAAAAGCTTTTATGTCCGCGTGGACCTGCCGCGCGCCGCTTGGCTCGATGGCAGTGTGGTCGAGCGCATCGCCGACCACACCCGCGCATCAGCCCCGTTGTTGGCGTTCGTCGAACAGGCGCGCTAGCCGACGATCTCTTCGCTCGAGAAATTCATCTCGATCTCGGCCTTCGCATTCTCCTGGCTGTCCGAGCCGTGGACCGAGTTACGCTCGATGTTTTCAGCGAATGCCTTGCGGATGGTGCCCTCGTCGGCTTCTTCCGGGTTAGTCGCGCCCATCACTTCGCGGTTCTTGGAGACGGCGTTTTCACCTTCGAGCACCTGCACGACGATCGGCCCGGAGGTCATGAACGAGACCAGGTCGCCGTAGAACGGACGCTCGGCGTGCACTTCATAGAATTGCTTCGCCTGCGCTTCGTCCCAGTGAACCCGCTTCGACGCGACGACGCGGAGCCCAGCGTCTTCCAACATGGCGGTGATCTTGCCGGTCAGGTTGCGTGCCGTGGCATCGGGTTTGATGATCGAGAAAGTGCGTTCCGTGGCCATTGAGAGGTCCCCGCTTGGTGGCGTTGTCCGTCCCGGTGCGCCGCGACGCTCCGAAGCCGGAAAGGAATTGTCGGTGTGGGCGGCCTTATAGCGACGGCCTGAATGCCTCACAAGCGCCGAGGCGGACGCTGCGAGCGCTGGCGGGTTTCACATGCCTTTGCAGGCCCGGCGCGCGGGGTGTAGGACGCCGCCATGTTGCACCTCAATGACCTGTCCTTCCGCATCGAAGGCCGACCGCTGCTCGACGGCGCGACGGTGGCGATCCCGAGTGGGCACAAGGTCGGGCTCGTCGGGCGTAACGGGACGGGCAAGACGACGTTGCTTCGCCTGATCACCGGTGAGTTGACGCCGGATACAGGAAGCATCACGATCGGTCGCAACATGCGGATCGGGACCGTCGCGCAGGAGGCACCGGGCGGTCCGGAGAGCCTGATCGACATCGTGCTGGCGGCGGACGCTGAACGGACCGCGCTGCTTGCCGAGGCAGAGACGAGCGAAGACGCCGGGCGCATTGCGGACATTCATCTCCGCCTGACTGACATCGACGCGCATTCCGCCCCGTCGCGCGCCGCGACGATCCTTGCCGGCCTCGGCTTTGACGAAGCGGCGCAGCAGCGCCCTTGCGCAAGTTTTTCCGGCGGCTGGCGCATGCGGGTTGCCTTGGCCGCTGCGCTGTTCGATGCGCCTGACATTCTTCTCCTCGACGAGCCCACCAACTACCTCGATCTGGAAGGTGCGCTCTGGCTGGAGCAGTTCCTCGCCAAGTATCCGCATACGATCGTCGTGGTGAGCCACGACCGTGATGTGCTGAACACCTCGGTCAATGCGATCCTGCACCTCGATCGGCTGAAGCTGACGCTCTATGCGGGCGGATATGATGCGTTCGAGGCTGCGCGCCGCGAGCGTCAGCGCCTCGACCTGAAGCTGATGAAGAAGCAGGAAGACGCGCGCCGGCATATCGAATCGTTCGTGGATCGCTTTCGCGCGAAAGCATCGAAAGCGCGCCAGGCCCAGAGCCGGATCAAGGCGCTCGAAAAGATGCAACCGATCGCCGCCGCGATCGACGACGACATCGTGCCCTTTTCTTTCCCCGCACCGGAGCGCCTTCTTGCAAGCCCCCTGGTCCGCCTCGAGAGTGCGGCGGTCGGTTACGAGCCGGAGACGCCGGTTCTGAGCGATGTCTCCCTGCGTCTCGACCACGATGACCGGATCGGCCTTCTCGGCATGAACGGCAACGGCAAGTCGACCTTCGCTAAGCTGGTTGCCGGTCGTCTCGCCCCACAGGAAGGCGCGCGCTACGCCTCGAAGAAGATGGTCGTAGGGTTTTTCGCCCAGCATCAGATGGATGAACTCGATCCATCGAAATCGCCGTACGATATCATCCGCGAGCTCATGCCGGACGCGACTGAAGCGCAGCGCCGCGCACGTCTCGGGGCGATCGGCTTTGGCGCAGCGAAGGCCGACACCGTCTGCGCCAAGCTCTCGGGCGGCGAGAAGGCGCGCATGCTGTTCGCGATCGCAACCTTCCACGAGCCGCACCTGCTGATCCTCGACGAGCCGACCAACCACCTTGATGTCGACAGCCGCGCTGCCCTCGTGAACGCCATCAACGCGTATGCCGGCGCCGTGATCCTGATCAGCCACGACCGGCACTTGCTCGAAGCCTGCGCTGAGCGGCTTTGGCATGTGCACGACGGCACCGTCGTCCCGTACGAAGATGACCTTGAAGCCTACCGCCGCGCCTGCCTGTCCGAGCGTTCGGGGCGACGCGCCAGGCGCAAGAAGGACCGCGCCGAGCCTTCGTCCCCTGCCTCGAGAAGTGGCACGGGAGAGAAACCGGTCGACGATCAGGATACGGCAGCCAGCAAGTCGGAGCGGCGGCGCGTGGCTGCCGAAGCCCGCGAACAGGTGTCCGATTTGCGCAAGGCGATCCGGGCGCACGAGCGAGAGCTGGAGAAAATCTCCGCAGCGCTCGAGAAGATCGACGAGCGTCTGAGTGAAGACGATTTGTTTGCGCGCGCCCCGGAGAAGGCCGCCGAGCTTGCGCGCAAGCGGGCCCGCCTCGTCGAGCAGCGGGAACTGAGGGAAGCCGCATGGCTCTCCGCGAGTGAGAAGCTGGAGAATGCGGCAGCCTGAAGCGCGGGCGAGCATTTGAATCGAATTTGAAGTGTTTTGCGGAGTTTTTGTTTAAACGCCCCTGCCATGGTCCAACCGAGAGCATATTAGACCGCAAGAGGCGCACCCATGGTTTCGCTTAATTTTCTCCTCGTCCTCGCCGTCGGCGCCGGTGCTGGATGGTTCGCAGCTCAATTCACCGGTCTGCGTACCCGTGGCCTCGCAACCGACATGGCCATTGGCGTGGTGGGCGCCGCGATCACCGCGCTTGCCCTGCCCGAGTTTCTCGCATGGGGGCGTTTGCTCGCGCTCGTAACGGGCTCGATCTTTTTCTCCTGCATTATGCTGCTGTGCATTCAGGTGTTCCGTAAACGTCGCGCCGACCGGATGCGGCGCCTGAGCCCGGAAGAACGGATCGTCACGCAGTCGTAGGGCCGCCACGAGAAAAACCGCAGACAACGAAGCAGGCCGCGCGGACGCGCTCGGCCTGTTTTCGTGCGTCGAGCGCGGGGATCAATATGCGGGGTGCTGACAGCCGGCAGTCCCGCTCCCGGCGAGCAGGCGTGCGTTTTCCGGCCGATGTTTTCGGGCTATCGCTCTCAGGCGTGCGCGTCGCGCTGCCATACCCCGAGCCAGTGAGGGATAACCTGTTCGCGCCGGGTATGCTCAAACGTCTCGAAGGTGGTTCTTTCAAGCCCGAACGTGGGGGCCCGATCCGCTGTCCACGCGTCCAGCACATGCTGTGGGATTGGGTTCGGCGGTCGCGAAACCTCCATGCCCGGCATCAGCGCCCGCGCAATCACGAGCAAGCGCCCACCCGGTCCGACACATGCGGCAAGCGCATCGAGGGCAGCCGGCACGCGATCGGTCGTGAGCGACTGGAGCGTGTAGCATTCGTGCACGAGGTCAAACCTGCCCTGCCACTCGGTCGGGAGGGAAAATAGATCAGCCGCCTCAAACACGATGTCGCGTTCGCCAAATCGCTCCCCGGCCCACTCCGCCGCCGAGGGTGAGAGATCGAAGGCGGTGACGGCATATCCAGCAGCGGCGAGGATCGCGGCATTGTCGCCAAGACCACATCCGACATCCAGCGCGGTCGGCGCGTCGGGCTCTGACGTGCTCTCCGCCGCTCCATGTGCGACCTCGCCGTCTGCCCCGAGCCAGGTGCGCAGCACGTCGCGTGGCGCCGCATGTTCCCAGGGGATATAGCCACTCTCCCTGCCAGCGCGCGCATACAACCCCTCGAACCACGCGTTCGGCGTGCCGTCGGCGCGCGCCTCAGCCTGCAGATCGTCCGCCCAGCTTCGCCCGATGGTTTTCAGGTCGTCCGTGGTTTCATCCCGGTTACTCATGCTTTTTTCTCCCAACGGCCCGCAGCGCTCTGCTGCCAATAGGTGACGGCGCACCCGGCATCTTTCGCCGCTCGCCATGTCGCACGCGCCTGGTTGACGGCTGCCTCGTCGTGACCATCGAACAGAAAGATCGATCGTTCGTGCGCGGTGAGGTCACCGGCCTGCGCCCCGTCGACCAAGAAGCGGGCTTGAGCGCCGTTCGGATTTTCCCCGTCATCCGTCAGGAACACCGGCTGAGCTTCGGCCGCACCGTCATCTGCGGCACCGTGTGGAAGAAAACTCGCATTGTCGTAGGTCCACAGGTGATCGGAGAGCGCTGCCACTCGCTCTGACGAGCCCGCCTGCACCACGGCGCGCCAGCCTTTTTGCAGTGTTTTTTCGAGCAGCGACGGCAACACGTCTTCGAGGCGTTGGCGCTCCAGATGATAGAACCAGACCTCGGAGCGGGTTTCCGGCGATGCATCGGACATATCGGCTCCCTGCATTTTCTTCTGCGAAAGCTTCGGCGCGTCATCCGCCGCGGGACGAGCGCCGCTGGCGTCAGACCTGATCAATCACAGCAGGCACAATCATTTCCGATCATAAGGGTTTTTCCCCTTCCGCAGATTCAGGCGGATCGGAACACCGGGCAGCTCGAACTGATCCCGCAGCCCGTTGACGAGATATCGGGTATACGAGGTCGGCACATCGTCCGGTTTGGAGCAGAACACGACGAAGGTCGGCGGCCGCGCGCTGGGTTGTGTCATGTAGCGTAGCCGGATGCGTCGTCCCCCGGGGGCTGGCGGGGTGTGCGTTGCGACCGCGTCGATCAGGAACCGGTTGAGCTCACCGGTACCGATCCGTCGGTTCCAAATTTCCTCCACCGAGAGCACCGCGCGCATCAGCTTGTCGACACCTCGACCCGAAAGCGCAGAGACCGGCACCACCGGCAGACCACGGACCTGCGGCAGCAGGCGTTCCGCCTCGCTTCGCAGCGTCCGCAGCCGTTGGTCACGATTGTCGACGGCGTCCCATTTGTTGAGTGCGATGACGAGCCCGCGGCCTTCCTCGGCGACGAGGTGCGCGATCGTGAGATCCTGCTTTTCGAACGGGATGTCCGCATCGAGCATAAGCACCACGATCTCTGCGAAGCGGACCGCACGCAGCGCATCACCAACCGATAATTTCTCCGCCGTATCGTGGACGCGCGCGCGTTTGCGCAGGCCCGCTGTATCCCACAGTGCGATGTCGCGTCCCTCGAACGTGAAGCGGCTTTCGATCGCGTCGCGCGTGATGCCCGCTTCAGGACCGGTGATCATCCGCTCTTCGCCGAGGAGCGTATTCGCGAGCGTCGATTTACCGGCGTTCGGACGCCCGACAATCGCAACCTTCAGCGGGCGTTCGGAACGGGCGGCCTCCGCTTCGCCTTCTGCGTTCAAAGCGTCGGTGGCGGCATGAGGTTCGGCCTCGACGTCATCGCGCTGCTCGCCCGACGCAGCGTTTTCCTCCGCAAGCGCATCGGCCGCTGCGCCGACCGCGTCTTCGATCAGGTCGATGCCGAGGCCATGTTCAGCGGAGATCGCATGCGGCTCGCCCATGCCGAGGCGCCAGGCATCGAGTACGCCGTCGTCGCCGCTCCGCCCTTCGCATTTGTTGACGAGCAGCGTTACCGGCGTTCCGGAGCGACGCACCAGTTGAGCGAACGCCTCGTCCGCAGGGGTAACACCGGCGCGCGCATCGATCACGAACAACACATGGTCGGCCCGCGCGACCGCTTCTTCGGATTGCTCACGCATGCGCTCGGTCACCGTGCCGCTCTCGCCCTCCTCGAGCCCCGCCGTGTCGACCAGCGTAATCACGCGATCAGCGAGCTCGATGTCGCTCGCGCGTCGGTCGCGCGTCAGCCCCGGCGTTTTGTCGACCAGCGCGAGCCGCCGTCGCGCCAGTCGGTTGAACAACGTCGACTTGCCGACGTTGGGGCGACCGACAATGGCAACTTCGAAGGGCATGGGTTTTCCGGCAGGATCAGCACGCGAAGCGCATCGGCATCACGAGCTGGCAGCGTGGCGCGCAGGGAGCACCGGCTTGCCCGGAGTATTCGGCGCCGGCGAACGTTCGAGCCCGTGTCGGTATGGGAGGCGCCACGCAAACGCAACCGGTGCGGCGACTGCGCCGTTCGCGTGTTTCAGAGGAGGATAGCGCGCAACACCCGAAGCACGTGGGGATGTGCGGCGTCGCCAAGCGGGTTAGCGCAGCGCGATGAGCCGCGCCGTATCGGTCAGCACGAACATCTTGCCGTCCGCAACCACCGGCGCGACGAACACCGGGTCGCCGAGGTCTGTCGTCCCGAGCACGCGTCCGCTCGTTGCATCCACGCGCGCCAGCTTGCCTTTACTCGATGCGAGCCACAGCCGCCCCCCCGCGAGCACCGGGCCGCTCCACCGGCCTTCCTTCGGCAGGTTTGTCGCCCACTGGATCGCCCCGGTCGTGCGGTCGAGCGCCATCAGTCGCCCACCGACGCTGACGACGAAGACGGTGTCTCCCACGACCCACGGCATCTGCAGGCTGCGCACCTTTTTCGTCCACAACCGTTCGCCGGAGGCGGCGTTCGACGCGATCATTTGCCCGGCGTTACCGACGGCGAAAACCGTCCCTCCGCTGATCGCCGGACGCCCCGGCGTGCCGATCGCCGCAAACGATGAGCGCGTCCGAGCGCGGGTCAGTGTATCCGTCCAGAGGCTCTCCCCGGTCTGGGAGTTCACCGCGATGACCTCGCCGGTGAGGGTCGGCAGCACCACAACGTTCTCGCCAACGGCCGGGCTTACATTGGTGATGATGCTCGCCGCCTGCGGTGCGCCTTCGAGCCGCCACGACAACCGACCGTCAATCGCAGAGAGCGCGTGAAAGCGCCCGTCGATGGTCGCGACGAAAACTTTTCCGCCGGCTGCGGTCGGAGAATTCCGAACCGGCGCGCCGAGATCGACGTCCCAGATCTTGCGCCCGCTTCGCGCATCGAGCGCCACCGCGGTGCCATATCCCGTGCCGACGTAGATCTGCCCGTCGTCAGCCGCGAGCCCGCCCCCGAAGCCTTCCTCGGCGTTCTCATGTTTCGGCGCGAGCGAAAAACGCCATGCCTGCTTGCCACTCGATGCGCTAAACGCGGCGACGGTGCCGTACGCATCGAGCGTATAGACGCGACCGCTGTAGACGATCGGGCTGGCCGTCAATTTACCTGATGAAGACGAGCCGCGGCCGGCACTCGCACGCCAGAGCGACTTCAGCGACTGATTAAGCTGCAGGTGGCCCGGCGCATTGGTCGGCGTTCCGCCGGGCTGTGACCACTGTGCGTTGACCGCCGGCGCAGGAAGCGCGAGCGGGCCGGTTGCCGCAGCGATCTGATCGGTATTGGTGCCCTCGTTGGTGAGCACGGCCACACGCTTGCCGGGCAACTTCACTTCTTCAGATTTGAACGGGTTGAGCGAGGAAAGGCTCGGCAACTGTGGCCCACCCCCGCATCCGGCGAGCACAAGCGCTGTTGCAGCAGCCAGGCACAAGCCTCGGCGATAGCTGCGCGCATGCTCTGCGCGCTGGCGAAAGCGCGGAAACGCGCGATAACTGGATCGGGTCATGCGGGCGTCCCCTTACCCTCGGTCTGCGCGAGACCGCGTCGTCGATGGCGGTTTCCGTACCGGCTCACCGCGTCGAAAGCATGCAAGCGTGCGCGGATTATGGCTGACCGGGTGCGTCGGATGCGGAATTTTGGCGGACTATGCACACTTTTGCCATCGGCGAGCGTTGAGGCCCGCACGCGACCGTTAATTCGACGAGGCTGGCGCCGTGGGCTCTGCGGTTGTCTCGCTCGGTGTCTCCGCCCCCTCAGGCGCCGGCGTGTTCGCACTCGCGGTACCGTCGCCCGCCGCCGTCTCGGACTTCGCAGGAGCCGCGGCGTCGACTGTGACCGTCGGCTCGGCAATCAGCGCGAGAAGGGCCTGCGCCCGTTGCCGCATCGCGCCCGACGCCGCGTTGTCCGACAGGATCTCTGTGAAAATCCGCTCCGCTTCCGCCTTCTTGCCGGTCCGGTAGGCGGAAAGGGCGAGCACTTCGCGCGCCGTATGCCGCCACGCAGAGGACCCGAGCGTCAGTCCTTCCAGGCGTTCGTTGATTTCCTCGAACGGCGCTGCGTCCACCCGCAGCATGGCCGCGCGGATGCGGGCAAACGCTGAGAGCGATGCATCAGCCCCGTCCGCCTGCGCCAACGCATCGTATGCCGCGACGGCTTCGTCGACCTTGCCGTCCGCTGCGAGCGCGCCCGCGAGACGAAACCGAGCGAGCGATCGGTAGCCGGCCGGGCCGTCCTCGGCGAGTTTGTCGAGGGCCTCGCGGGCTTCTTTGGTCTTGCCGTCCTCGGCAAGGACGACAGCCCCTTCGAACGCTGATCCTGCCGCGCTTGCCTGCCGAGCGTCGTAGGCCTGCCAAGCCTGCCATCCCGCGACCCCGAGCACGATGCCGACGGCGGCGCCGATAATCACCACACCGTACTTCTGCCAGACCGCCGCCGCCTTCTCGCGGCGCATTTCCTCCTCGACCTCGCGGAAAACGTCGCCTTCGACCATCGGTTCGGTGTCCTGTTGCGGGCGCTGCGGATGTTGCGCCAGCCATGTAGGGGCCGGCGCGTTACGTTGCAGATATCGGGAGCAAATGCCGCGAGCGCTATAATGCGCGTTGCGCTGGCGGACAAGCCGCGGTCTTCGGCACACGCTCCTGCTAGGCATGACGGCGGGACCGGGCGAGCTGACGCGGTGACCAGAACGGGCGGCCAGACCGGGCGGCCAGACCGGGCGGATAGACCCGGCGACCAGAGCGGGCAGCCCCACGCGCGCGGCCCTGAGCGCGCGGCCGAGATCCGTACCGGTTCTATGCCGACTTCAGTTTGTCGCGGTCTTCTTGCTTTTCAGTTCGTAGGTATTGGCTTCCGCGGGGAAACTACGCTCCCTCACGGCGTCGCTGTACGCCTCGATCGCGCCGGCGATCGCCGTGCCGACATCGCCAAACTTCCGCACGAATTTCGGCACCCGCGGACTGAGCCCGAGCATATCTTCCATCACGAGAATCTGCCCGTCACACGCAGCGGACGCACCGATCCCGATCGTCGGAATGTCGATCTCCTGCGTGATCTTCGCTGCGAGCGGCTCAGCCATCGCCTCCAGCACGACGGCAAACGCACCGGCTTCCGCCACCGCGCGCGCATCCGCCTCGATGGCTGCCCATTGCGCCTTCTCGCGCCCCTGCGTCTTGAACCCGCCGATCACGTTCACCGACTGCGGCGTGAGCCCGATGTGCGCCATGACGGGAACGCCACGCTCGACGAGGTAGTGGATGGTCTCCGCCATCCGCGCACCCCCCTCGAGTTTTACGGCCCCGCAATCCGTCTCCTTCATCACCTGTGCCGCGTTGCGGAAGGCGACGGACGGGCTTTCTTCATAGGTGCCAAACGGCAGGTCGACGACGATCAGCGCTTCGCGGGAGCCGCGCACAACCGCTTTGCCGTGCATGATCATCAGGTCGAGTGGCACCGGGACGGTGCTTTCGAACCCGTGCATCACCATTCCGAGCGAATCACCAACGAGGAGAAAATCCACGTGGGGGTCTGCGAGCGCGGCCGTATGCGCATGATAGGCCGTGAGCGAGACGATCGGTGTGCCGCCCTTACGGCTGGCGATCTCGGGCGCGGTGCGCCGTCTAGCGGTGCCCTGGACACTCATGGTGTGGTCCTCGGAAAGGATCGGAAGATGCGGTTGGGTGCGTCGCGAAGGAGGTGAGGTTGGTCGGCCGTCACGGCGTCACGGGTGCGCCGAGCCGCGCGCTAAGTCTCTGGCTCCGTACTGCAGCTCAGGTCACTTAGCCGAGCAGACCGACACCGATGATGGCGCCGTGGCCCCAGAACACGGTGAGCGCATAGAGCCCGAGCCCGGCGACGACGGCGATCATATCGTTGCGTACCGGCCCGAGCGTGGGTGTCACGCCCGCCGCACGCTGCCGTCGCGATACTGAAATCAGGTCGACCACGGCCCAGGCAAGCAAACCGCCGAACAGGAGCATCGATGCAAGATCGCCATTCGCAAGCAGATGCGCCGTCGCCCAGAGCTTCACCGCAAGCAGCATCGGATGGCGGACGAACCGGCGCAGTTGTCCCGGCAGGTAGGTCGCGATCAACAGCGTGAAGGCGGGCAGCATCAGCAGGTATGAGACGTGGCGCAATCCACGCGGCGGCGACCAGACCTCGACATAGGGCGCGGCGCCATAGCCCTGGCCGATCAGCACCATGCCGGCGAGCGACACCAGCGCCATGGCGATGAGGTAACCGTTCACGCCAAACCGCGACTGCAGGCTGCTACGCAGACCCTGAAGCATGGGCAGCGCATGTGCCCCGATGAAGAGGCCCAGCCCGGCCACGAGTTGTCCCACTGGTTCGGCTCCTTCGTCGGTAATGCGCGCTATTGTTTTGTCCAGGCGGATCGGTAGCCTTTCTCACGCAGGACGGCAATTCGCGCCCGTCGCGCAGCGCTGCGGCGGACGTCGCGGGGATAGAGCATGAGGCCTGCGGATGGCGTTCAAGTATTGCCCATGACCATCGACAGTGCCGACGTGCGGGCGCGGCTCACAGCGCGGAAAGCCGAGCTCGAGGGCTTGCGCGATCTCTCCAGCGATGCCCGCGACACGGTCCAGCTCGACCAGCAGTCGGTCGGGCGGCTTTCGCGGATGGATGCAATGCAGCAGCAGGCGATGGCGGCGGCAACCGAGCGGCAGCGCAAGGCCGAGTTGGCCCGGATCGCACAGGCGTTCGCCCGGCTGGACGACGGCGAATACGGCTACTGCGACCGCTGCGGGAAGGAAATCGCGGCATCCCGGCTCGCCGTGGACCCGAGCGCGCTGCTCTGTGTGGGCTGCGCCCGGACGTGACGGTGGCCGCCTTATCTCTCCAGCGTCAGCAGCACCGACCGCATCAAACGATCTCCAGCCAGACTAATCCACCCTCACAGCGATCCAATCCACCCGCATTCCATACCGCGGGGGTAGGACACTGCCTGCGCTTGCGCTACCGCTGAGGCACGCTACCAATCGGCTGCGGTGGCAGGTTTACTGGACGCAAACGGGTCTGTCTTCTGCATTGACGTCGACGGATGCGTGCTGCGGATCGCAGGCGCCCCACCCGAGCACGGAGGGATATATGTCCATATGTCGCGCAATCGCGCTCGCCGCGCGCAACCTCGTCACACCTCGGTTGGCTACTGCTGTGGCGGCGGCGTGCATGTGTTTCGCCACGTCGCCCGCAGACGCTGCCTCCACGTATGTCTGGTCTGCCCGTGCCGGCAACGACGACCAGAATGGCGGGCGCTACACCGCGCGTCTCCGCCAGCAGACTGCGGAGGGAAAACGCGCGTTCGAGGCCGTCTGCACGACACGCGGCCAGAACGCGATCCTCGAGTACAACACCGGTGACCTCTTCAATCTCTCCAAGGCCTACGTCACGTTCTATCGCGATGGACGGGAGATTTTCGCCAAGACCGGTCAGGTCTACCGGCCGCGCGCGGGGGACGGTGTCGCGGGTATCCTGTTCGAGACGACCATCGACGATCGGCTGTGGGACGTGCTCTCGACCGGCAATTATGTCCGCTATCAGGTCGAAGCCTTGGGCAAGGCAGGCATGAACCTACAAGGTGCCGGAGAAGCGGTCGCGACCTTCCGCGCAGAGTGCCAGGCGATCGAGACGTCGTGGCAATCCTACTCGGGTACGGACACGGCCAATCCGGAGAATAATGTACGCGCGGATGCTACGTGCTCGATGTTCGGCACGGTGAAAGCCGTCGACAGCCGCAAGCCCCTTTCCGTCCGGTTTCGAAATGAGACCAACGCTACGCGGACCGTCATGTGGATTGATTACGACGGTCGCCCGAAGGCCTACCGCGATCTCGCGCCTGGCGAGAGCTATGTGCAGCAGACCTACGCCGGTCATCCATGGATGTTCGCGGACGGTCCCGGCAATTGCAAAGAGCTTTATATTCCGGGCGCTGGGCTTGCCGGCAGCACCTATTCAATCCGCTTCCAGGACTGATCGCGGCGCCGCAGATCTTCCCACGTCGCTGAACTTTCCAAGCAAGTCGAAAACCGTCGTGTCACGCGGACCAGCGCGCGTTGTCTCCGGCGCGTCGGCGTGATCCACACATCGGCTTGATCGCACGGTTGTGCGCGCATGCAGCCGTGCGGATCATGCAGGCCATGTCGATTCGCCCCGTCATCCCGCTTCATCACCCGCACACGCGTGGCCCGCGGGATGCGCGCGATTCTTTTGGCGCAGGTGAAGCCTCGATTGAGGTCGATGCGGGCAATCTGCGCGGTGCCGACAATCCAAGGCGGGTCGTCGATCCCGGGCAACCGGCTCCTGCCACGCCGTTCGAACGCGCGGCCAAGCACGTGGACAGGCACGCTGCCACGCAGGCGGCCAAGTATGCAGAAAACCTGGACGACGCAGGCCGCACCGCCCTCGATCGCCTTCTCGCAAAGTGCAAACAGGTCAAGCGCGCGCGGTTCGAAGCCCAACATCGGTTCGAGGCAAAGAACCGGGCGAGCATCGTTGCGCTGACGCTGGTATCGATCCTCTCGATCGCCATCACGCTCTACATCGGCATTTATCGCGACACGTCGGACTTCGCCGCCCACCGGCTCACACTTGAGTTCATGGCGGCGGCGACCTCGCTGCTGGTCCTCGCGTTTGGCTTCATCGTCGCGCTCGGCAGCTATCAGGACAAAGCGCTTCGCATGCAGGCCTGCGCGCTGGCGCTGGGACGGATGGTCGATGAAATCATGATCGCCGAGCACGATCCGGCGACGACACGCGCCCACGTCCGCCAGTGGGCTGCCGCCTATAACGATATCATTCAGCAGTGCCCGTACAACCACGAGGCCATCGACTTTGACCGTGCGCGACAGACCGGCAAGGTGCCGCTCGCAAGCCGCCTAGCGCTTGCCGGCCGTTGGTATGCTGACGTGCTCGGCATCCACGCATTTTTTCTGGTGATGCTCGCAACGTTCTGGCTCGTCGTCAGCTAATTCGCCGCATTTTTCTCCGCCAGACGCGCATGAAAGCGCCTGATCGATCGCCGTCACCAGCGCCAAGCTGCGCGTTCGCCATGGCGAGCGTCCCCGGCTTAGCCCCGCGCCACCCGTTCGTCGTGATAGACTGCTAGATAGCCGCACGTCGCATCGCGCGCGGCCGGTCCCGAGATCGCGTCGCTGAACAGCTCGCCATCCTCGTAGAAGTAGCTGATCGTCGTATGAAACTTGCCGGCCGGTTGGCGATCGCCGGTGTCGAGCACGGCCTCCGTCGTGGCGACGATGCTCGCAAGTTCCTGCCGCGCGAGCGCGGACTGCAGCGCGCGGTCGTCGAGCAGTTCGGCGAGGATTCCCTGCGCGATCGGACGTAATCGCTGCCCAATCCATCGCGTGACCTTCGGGCGCTTGGCGATCGCGGGTGCCGAGACAGCCACCAGTCGAAGGTCGGCGGTATGCGACAGCGCGCGCGGCGCCGGGCAAAAGCGGACCGCCTGTTTCAGCCGCGCGAGGAGCTGACTTCCTGGCCGCCAGCCGAGATCCCGCAGTTGACGCTGGCGCGCGAGGTTCGGGCGATCGTCGCCGCGCTCCCAGCGCGAGATGGTCCGTTGCGAGACCCCGAGCCGGAGCGCGAGCTCGACTTGCGTCAGGCCGAACCGAAGCCGGAATGCGCGCAGATCATGTGCCCAGTTCTGCTCCATGCTTCCTCCGCCAATGACGATGCGCGCGCGGCGTAATGCCCGAGCGCATGTGCCGATGGTAACCGACCGGCAAACTCGCGTCGGGTCGCGGCGCCGGCGATGCAAGCAGCCCACACCGGACGGGTTTAGACGTTGAAGCGTAACGAAGCGCGCGATTACGTCGCTAACGTGGTGCACGCGGTGGTTCCGGGGTGAGCGGCGTTTTGGGGACGCGGCTCCGCTCTGGCGGGCGGCGGCGGTGTTGGGGTACTGCCGCCGCCCCTCTATACCCGCGATTGATCGCCCGCGGCCCGGAACACGTCGTGCTTATGCGGCGATGACTGCAGTCACCATCGCAACCCCGAGAATCGCGATCACGGCAGACGTGAGCTGTACCCGCAGACTGCCGTACCAGGCCGGTGCACGTCCCGCCCGCACGGTGGCGAGGTCGTAGGCCAGCAGGCCGGCGAACCCCGCAATCAGCACGCCGAGCGCAAATGTCCCCGACGGGATCAGCAGCGCGCCGAAACCCACCAGCGCCGGCACCACACTGATCGCAAGCCGACCCCGATCCACGGGCGCTGCTACGCGGCGCTCGTCGCTGCCAGCATCGCCTGAGCGCGCGCCTGCGCCCTGGTATCCGACGAACATCGCAATCCCCCACTGCACGCCGCTCATGAAGCCGAGGATCACGGCACCGTAGCCAAGCAGCGCCTTCCCGGCGAACGAGGCGAGCGGTTCCGGACCCACGATCGACGCCAGCGCGGTCGCGGCAAACGGGAGAACGCCCGCCCAACCGAGCAGCAATGCAGTTCGGGGAATGGCACGCGCGGTCGAGTTCATGCAGAAGGTATCGCTGAGTGAAGAGCCGGGTTCCGGGCGGTCACCGAAGCGACCACCCGTGCAGGCGCCGATCCCTGCTTGGGAGCCGCGCACGCCCCGGTATATCCAGGAGTTGCGTGCGTGTCAGGAACACTCGACGTCGGGATTATTGGCGCAGGGGTCGCGGGGCTGGCAGCCGCCCGAGTGCTCCGCGACGCTGGCGCTCGGGTCACCATCCTCGAGAAAAGCCGCGGCATCGGCGGGCGGCTGGCGACTCGGCGGCGCGAGATCGCAGCGTACGACCACGGGGCGCAGTACCTCACTGCGCGGTCGGAGGTGTTTCGCGAAGTTGTCGACGCAGCCTGCGCTGACGGCACACTTGCCCCCTGGACCCCGCGCATGGCCGACGACGTTGCCCCTCCCGGGATCGAAACAGGGATCGAAACGGGCATCCAAACAGGCATCGGGACCACCATCTCGCCCGAGAGCGCCGCAAGCAGCGCAGCCCGGTCGGCAAGCCTCCGCGCGGCCCCGCCCCGCGAAAAGACCCGATATGTCGGCACGCCCGGCATGAGCGGCTTCGCCCGCGGCATGGCGAACCGCCTCGGCGGCGGCGTCAACATTGTGAACGGCGCCACGGTCAGCCATCTGCGGCGGATGCCGGAGGGCTGGCTCGCGGACACGCAGGAAACCCCGGTGCACGGCCCGTTCGATGTGCTCGCCGTGACCGCGCCGGCACCGCAGACCGCCCGATTGTGCCAAGGCCACGCGCCTGCGTTCGCCCGGCTCGACGATGTGATCATGGCCCCCTGTTGGACCGCCATGCTCGCGTTTGCTGAACCACTCGGTTTGCCGTTCGACGCGATCCAGTCGAAGGGCGCCGACGCCGACGGACCGATCGGTTGGGCCGCGCGCAACGCTTCGAAGCCGGCGCGTTCCGGTACGCCCGAGACCTGGGTTCTCCAGGCCGGCGCCGAATGGAGTAAAATGCATCTGGAGGAGCCGGCGGAGACGATTGCCGCCGCAATGACCGAGGCATTTGCAAACCGTATCGCAGCGCGCGGCCACAACATGCCGATGCCCGAGATCATCGACCGCGTGGCCCACCGCTGGCGCTTTGCACGGGTCGAAAAACCGCTTGGCGCACTTTTTCTCGCCGCGCCATCCGCCGGACTTTACGCGGGTGGAGACTGGTGCATCCGCGGCCGCGTGGAGGCCGCCTTCGAAAGCGGCACCGCCCTCGCCACCGCCATCCTCATGGACCGCGGTCTGAGTACTGGGTGAGGTGGTGGGGGGTCCAGCCTATTCCCACTCGATCGTGCCGGGGGGTTTGCTGGTGATGTCATAGACGACGCGGTTGATGCCGGGCACTTCGTTGATGATGCGTGTAGCGACGCGGCCGAGGAATGCATGCTCAAAGGGATAATAATCCGCGGTCATACCGTCGACACTCGTGACCGCCCGCAGTCCGCACACGTAATCGTACGTCCGCGCATCCCCCATCACGCCGACCGTTTGCACCGGCAGCAGCACCGCGAACGCCTGCCAGATATCGTCGTACAGACCGGCAGAACGGATTTCATCGAGGTAGACCGCATCGGCGTTCTGCAAGATCTCTACCTTCGCGCGATCTACCGCGCCTGGGATACGGATGCCGAGACCGGGGCCGGGGAACGGATGCCGCCCGACGAAGCTGTCCGGCAGGCCGAGCTCGCGCCCGAGATCACGGACCTCGTCCTTGAACAGGGAACACTCTACCCGGACGTGATCGAGAGCGTCTCGTTCACCGGCGGGCCGTCCGTCAC
>JBCBJG010000020.1:0-21603 GCA_038523655.1 Pseudomonadota bacterium
CGGGTCGGCTGCCGCGTCACACTGATCGCCAGTTCCGCCGCCCATGTTCTTGGCTGTATCCTTTTCTTCGCAGGCGGACCGCTCTGGATTTTCCTCCTCGCTCAGGCGCTGCTCGCAGCACATATGGTGCTCAACTCAGGAACCGACAGCGCGCTGTTGTAGGATTCGATGAAGGAAGCCGGCCGCGAAGAAAAGGATACAGCCAAGAACATGGGCGGCGGAACTGGCGATCAGTGTGACGCGGCAGCCGACCCGATCGGAGAAATATCCGGACGGTACTTCGAGGAAGACGTTTACAAGCTCGTAGGCGGAAGCGAGCAGGATCGCCTGCGGTGCTGTCAGCACCTGCTCAAAGTAGAGGAACAAGACCGCCTGCCAGAACGACAGATTTCGCGCGAACTGATACCAAGGGTACAGGCTAACACTTCAGTCCGTTGCGGACTTGGCCATGCGGGTCGCTTTCGTCAAACCCGGCCAGTGCGATGATGGACCGTGGCTGACCTCGATAGCACGCGGTATTGCGTAGACGGAGCGAGATCGATCGGGTTTCCAATGACGATGAAGATACTGAGTGAGTGGCTGGGCGAACCATTGGGCGCGCGACGATGGTCGCGGGGTGCGCTCGCCCGGGTTGTCGCCATCGTTTGGATCGCCGGCACTTTTCAATCGGTCATCGGTGCGAAGACCAGTGCGTGGGCGGATGAAGCTCCAACGATCCTGATCGAAGATGTCGTGCTCGGCTGTTCGGTACCGGCGGCATCACGATCGATGCCGAATGTAGCGCCACCTGCCGCAGTAAACCCTGCGATTGAGCGGTCAGTCCATCGTCTGGTCGCAGAGCTGTGTCAGGGTGCCGACGTGTGTAGGATCGAGGCGCAGATGGTGATCGAGGCGCTGCCGCCTGCATTGCCATGCTCGGAACTCGTGGTCGTGCCGGTCTGTGCCGGTACAGCGCCGATGCCATACGACGAGATGGTCTCGAGCGAGCTGGCATTGCGTCTAGAGCCGGGCGCGCAGCTCGTGATCAACTGCGGCGATCGCCCGAGCCCGCATTTTTGATGACGGCTTTCGGCTAGGCAGGCGGACTGCCGAGGGGTCGCGCAGCCGAGTAGACGTCCGCGACCCGGTGTCTAACCGCCGCGCTGCGCCACCTCAGTTGACGATGACGATCCGTGAACGGCGCAGCCCGTGGCTGCGGACGAGCGAGAACAGCCGACTGGCGTTGCGCGGATGGAGACGAACGCACCCATGTGAGGCCGGACGACCCAGCGCACTGATGTGGTTCGTCGCGTGGACGGCATAGCCGCCGCGGAAGAAAATCGCGAAGGGCATCGGTGAGTTGTAATATTTGCGCGAGCGGTGATGGCGCGAGAGCCACTTTGCCGAATAGCTGCCGCGCGGGGTTACGTAGCGCCCGCGTCCCGTCGACACTTTCCACGTATAGCGGTGGGCGCCGTTGACGTAGACCCGCATGCGCTGCTGCGAGACGTCGACCTTTGCGACGATGGCTGCCTCGGCGTGCTGCGGCGCCACGAGGCATGCCGACCCGATCACCGCGATTGCGACAGCGAGGCGTGCGAGCAGGCGCGCCGTTAGGGGAGAGAAAATCACCCAGGACATGCAGATACTCCTTACGCAACGATCCGATATGCGGAACAACGGCGCCGACAACACCCTGTCCCGAAAGCGCAGCGTAACCGCAAAGCGTTGAAAGTTTGGAACGATCGCCGGTCAGAGTGCGCACAATCCAGTGCGGCTTGTGGCAATTCGGCGTCGGTTTGCGGTGCGGACGGATTGCGGCGTCGGCGCAGGACCACTCGGGCGCTCGGATGCGTGGAGCCTGACGTCTTGCCCGTCGCGTGATAGTGGAACTGCCGCGAGCGAGCGGCGTCGAGGGCCGACCGTGCGGCCCGGGACACCTAGACGACGGCGGCAGTGAATGGGGGCAGGGACATGAGTAATCGCAAGCGGGCTGCGACGGCGGTAAAAGATGCGCGCGAACGCAAAGCCGCCCGCTCCACCGGGGCGAAAGCGACATCCAACCCCAAGACTGCCGAAGCCTATACAAAGACGACGATCGCGCTGGTCTATGATTTCGACGGGACGCTCTCGCCGAAACCGATGCAGGAGTATGGTTTTCTTCCGCGCATCGAGGAGGACCCGGCCGCGTTCTGGGCGGAGGTGAACGAGAAGGCGCGGACAGACGGCGCCGACGGCATGATCGTCTATATGCTGCTGATGTATAGGAAGGCGCGCGAAAAAGGCATCGAGATTACGCGCAAGGAACTCGTGGCGCTCGGCGCGGATGTCGAACTGTTCGACGGCGTCGAGTCCTGGTTCGACGACATTGATGCCTACGTGACCGATCGATCGGGCGGCGATGTATCAGTTCGCCACTACCTGATTTCCTCGGGTCTGACCGAAATCGTCGAAGGGACCTCGATCTACGGCCGGTTCTCCAACGTGTTCGCGTCCGAGTACTTTTTCGAACCGTACGAAACCCCGTTCCCCAAGCGGGTCGTGACCGACACGAACAAGACGCAGTACCTTTTCCGGATCAACAAGGGGATCGAGGACCTCGGCGTCTCGATCAACGAGCATATGCCTGAAGAGGCGCGACCGATCCCGTTCTCGAACATGATCTATTTTGGGGACGGTGATACCGACGTGCCATCGATGGCGGTCACGCGGCAGAATGGCGGGGCAGCGGTGGCGGTATATCCTCCGGATGGAACGGATGAAAAATGCCGTGTGCTCTACGAGGCGTCGCGGGTCGATTTCTTCGCGCCGGCCGATTACCGGACGGGGTCTGACCTTTATCGGCGGACCTGCCTGCTGCTCGACCGGATCGTAGCGGACATCTGCGTGAAGCGGGAGCGCCATACGCTCACGTCGGCAGGGTAGGATCCCCCCTTCCTCCAGGCTCCTCCATCCCCGCGCCTGGGGCGCGCCCGCCGGGCTCGCGGTCGTGCGGACGGGTTGACCGCATCCGTAGCGTCAGCCAATCAGCCGATCGTTCATTCCGGAGCGCATGATGCGCTGCCCCCTTTTGCCAACCAGGATGTCCTCCATGTCGCACGCCGAGCTGCAAACCACGATCGAGGAGGCGTTCACTGCGCGCGACGATATTGGGCCTGACACAACCGGCGCTGTCCGAGATGCTGTAAATTCGGCACTTGATTTGATGGATCGCGGCGAAGCACGGGTCGCGGAAAAGAAAGGCGACGGCTGGCACGTCAATCAATGGCTGAAGAAAGCGGTGCTGCTCTCCTTCCGCCTCAACGACATGACGACGATCGACGGTGGGCCCGGTGGAGCGCCTTGGTGGGACAAGGTGCCGTCGAAGTTCGACGGCTGGACGGCGGAGAGCTTCCGTGAAGCTGGTTTCCGGGCGGTGCCGAATTGTGTCGTGCGGCGCTCGGCGTTCATTGGCCCGAGCGTCGTCTTGATGCCCAGTTTTGTGAACCTCGGTGCGTATGTCGGCGCCGGAACGATGGTCGATACGTGGGCGACCGTCGGCTCCTGCGCGCAGATCGGTGAAAATGTTCACCTGTCGGGCGGCGTCGGAATCGGCGGGGTGCTCGAGCCGCTGCAGGCCGGGCCGGTCATCATCGAGGACAATTGTTTTATCGGTGCCCGGTCGGAAGTCGTTGAAGGTGTGGTCGTCGGTGAAGGGTCGGTGATCTCGATGGGGGTGTTTATCGGGCAGTCGACCAAGATCGTCGATCGAGCCACCGGTGAGGTGCATATGGGCAAGGTGCCGCCGTACTCGGTCGTCGTGTCCGGAAACATGCCCGGCAAGCCGCTGCCTGATGGCACGCCCGGCCCCTCGCTCTATTGCGCCGTGATCGTGAAAACGGTGGACGAGCAGACGCGCTCCAAGACCAGTATCAACGATCTGCTGCGTACGTGACGAAGCTCGCGTGAGCGGAGGGAAAACCGATGAGCGTGCTCTGGTATCCTTTCACGTTGCGTGGCCGGATCGGTCGCGCGACCTTCTGGAAGCTGCTCGCGGCTGCCGGATTGCCCTGGCTCCTCATCGTCCTCGCCAACGATCTGGCGGTTCTCTCCGGGGCCGGGCGTCTGCCTGCGGTGCCGCGTGACTGGTTGATCGGGTTGTTTGTCGTGACGGCGTGGATCGCAGTTAGTGCAATTACGCGGCGATACCATGATCGTGGACGATCGATCGTCTGGCTGCTGCTGCCGCTCGCCTACGCCTCGTGGTTTGCGTGGGATTTTATTCTCGCGTCGGAGGCGCAGCGCGGCACGACGCCGATGATCTTGCGGGAGATCGGTGAAGGCGAACTGCGTGCGGCGTTTGAGAGTGCCAAATGGACCGCGATCGCCTGGGCAACCGGGCTCGCTTTCCTGACTGCGCCCGCACTGCTGATGCTTGTCGATCTCGGGTTGATGCCCGGCAAGCGGGGAGAAAATCGGTTTGGACCACCGGTCGGCGTCCGCCGCGCGCCCTCCGGGTGAAAGGGTATTCACGCGAGCGCCTTCTGATGACCGTGGTAACGCGAGATGCTCGGGCGAGCCGCACACGCAAGCCGCCCGCCGGAGAAAACATCCGCTTCGGCTAGCGATTGCTTTACCTCCGCTTTCTAAACTCCTGCAAAAGCGGTGCTGGCCGTAAAGCTTTTGTTCATGGTGCGTTGGATGGTGGGTCTCGGAGAGTTCGGCGAGAGGGTGCGGACGTTTTGCGGCGTCACCCGCGAAGGGTCCCGCCTATTTGGTCGCGTTCGTTGGATGTTACGCACTGCTCGGCTCAGCGCAGCACTGCAGCGCGGATATTGGTCGACCTTCGCGCTGCTTTTCGTTGTGAACACCCTCGTGCTCGGGATGAGCGGTGCTCTTGCAGGCTTGTCTCTCGACGCGATCACCACAGGCGCCCGCGAAGTCGTCGTGATCAACGTGCTCGCGATGACACTGCTTATTTGGCCGATCCTGTCGTTGACCGTGCGGGGGCTGGCGGCGCGGCGGTCGTGGTGCCTCGGTCTCGCGGGCGTTCACGCGCTCGGCATGTTTGCGCTCATGGAAATCTACTTCGGCAAGCCGCTCGGGCTGGCGTCTGCATCGCCTGCCGCCAATGTTCTGCCGACGCTGTTGTTCATCGGCCTCACGAGCTGGGTCGTCGCCGAATGGCGCGCGCTCCGGCAAACGCAAGGCAGATCAACGGGTTAGTATGCGTCAGGCGGCAAGCGCGGTGGGTGGATCGCGTGATTGGGACCGATCCTGGGGTATACTTCTCGCGTCCCGGCAGGCCGCGTACGGTTCCGATGAACCCGAATCGCTTTGAGGAGCCGCAGCGATGAACCCTCTGGACCTGTATTTGAGCTTCAACGGGCGGATCAACCGCGCGAAGTGGTGGCTCGGTTTTGTGTCGCTCACGATCCTGTCCATTGTCGTCAATATAGCGCTCAATCCGGCTGCGTTCAGCGGTCTCGGCGGTGACCCAACGGCGAGCAACCTCAACATCGATGCACTGAAGCCGACCCTGTTGCAGCTGATTGTCGGGCTCGTCTTCACCGTCCTGCTTCTTGCGGTCATTAAAAAGCGATTGAACGATCGAAACTGGGGGAGCTGGATGTTCGTGCTCATCGCGCTCGTCTATCTTGCGGTGCAGATCGGGCAGTACTTTGTGATCGGTGCCGCGACGACGCTCGAAGAAATTACGATCAGCACCCTGCCGTTCTCGGCCCTCGGCCTTGCGGTCTTTGTGTTCCTGATCATCGACAACGGCATGCTGAAAGGCACGGTTGGGCCGAACCAGTACGGTGAGGATCCGATCGCGCACAAACACGTCACCACGGCCTGAGGCGGCATGGCAGATACGTTGAACGTCGGCGCCGACACGGCAGGGGATGCGGTCGCGCACACCCGCGCGTTGGTGCAATGCCCGAGCGTCACGCCGGAAGAGGCGGGCGCGCTATCGTACCTGGAGGATCGGCTCGATGCGATCGGCTTCGCCGCGCATCGGCTGGTCTTCAGCGACGAGGGCATCCCCGACGTCGACAATCTTTTCGCGCGCATTGGCACGTCGGGGCCGCACTTGTGCCTTGCAGGGCATACCGACGTCGTGCCGCCCGGAGACGTCGCCGCGTGGACATATCCTCCGTTCAGTGCGGAGGTTATCGACGGTGTCATGTACGGGCGCGGCACCGCCGATATGAAGGGCAGCGTTGCGGCGTTCCTCGCCGCTGCCGAACGGGTCGTGGCTCGATATGAGGGCGCGCTGCCAGGCAGCCTCAGTCTCTTGATTACCGGTGATGAAGAAGCGATCGCGGTCAACGGCACGGTGAAGGTGCTGGAATGGATGGTCGCAAACGGTCATGCGCCGGATCACTGCCTCGTCGGGGAGCCGACATGCACCGAGACGGTCGGGTCGCACATCAAAATCGGGCGGCGCGGCAGCCTGACCGGTGATCTCGTCATCTCCGGCAAGCAGGGGCACGTCGCCTATCAACATTTCGCGTGCAACCCGGTGCCGGCGATGCTGGCCGCCTTGTCAGCCTTGACGAACGCGCCACTGGATCACGGCAACGTGCATTTTCCGGCGTCTAACCTCGAGGTGACCACGGTCGATATCGGCAATCCGGCTGAGAACATTATTCCGGCGCGGGTCGCTGCGACTTTTAATGTCCGCTTCAACGATCTGCATTCGCTTGCGTCGTTGACGGAGATCCTCCAGCGCCGGGTCGACGAAGCGGTCGCGCCGTTCCAAAAGCTTCCGGACCTGCAGGTCGACCTGTCGTTCCGTTATTCCAACGCCGATGCCTTCATGACCGAGCCTGGCCCGTTCATCGATGCGATGGGGGCTGCGGTGCACCAGCACACCGGGCTCACCCCGGAACTTGCGACGAGCGGCGGTACGTCCGATGCACGCTTCATCACCAAGGTATGTCCTGTGTTCGAGTTCGGCCCGCTGAACGCCACGATCCACCAGGTCGACGAACGGGTGCCCGTCAGTGATCTCGAACTGCTGTGCGACATCTACGAGACGTTCATCGTGAACTACTTCGAGACGTTCGCGGACGCTTCTTCGCCGACGTCATAATCGACGCGGGTGAAGTAAAGACCGGCGGCAACGGCGACCGGGCCGCAGCGCGTACGGTCTCGTGCGGCAAGCGCTTCCTCCAGATCGCTTCGCGACCATTTTCCCTCTCCGACCAGGCGAAGGCTGCCGACGATCGAGCGCACCTGATGGTGCATGAACGAAGGCGCGCTGACGGAGACGTTAATGACGTGGCCGTCCCGTTGCACGGTGATCGTGTCGATCCGTTTGACCGGCGAGCGCGCCTGACAACGGGCGGAGCGAAATGTCGTGAAGTCGTGCCTGCCGAGCAGCGACTGACCTGCATCGTGCATAGCTTCGTCATCCAGCGGCTGGGGAACATACCACGCGCGATGACGGTCCAGCGCGAGAAAGGCCGGCCGGTTTGAGATGCGATACACATAGTGACGCTGCACGGCTGAAAAGCGCGCATCGAATTGCGCGTCGACTTCCTCGACTGTGAGGATGGAAATCGGTTCCGGCGCGAGGTGGTTGTTGAGCGCGTTGCGGATGACGAAGGGAGGAAAACTCCTCGTAAGGTCGATGTGTGCGACCTGCCCGGTTGCGTGGACGCCCCGGTCCGTTCGTCCGGCACCGTATGGCAGCACGGCTTCACCGCAAAAATCAGCGAGTGCGGCGCGCAGGCGACCTTGAACCGACGGCGCGTCCTCTTGCACCTGCCAGCCGAAAAAGGGCGTGCCGTCGTACTCGATCGTCAGCTTGTAGCGCGGCATCTCGGAAGGTCTGCGGAGCTCGTCGTCGGGGTGGTCGTCACCGGACGTAGAGCCTTTCGCGGGCCGCCGCAAACGGCGCGCTGACGCTCAGCTACTTCGCGAGAATGTGCCCCGCCTAACGGAAGCTGCGACGGTAAATGTTGGATTGGTACAGCCCGCGCTGGTTCTGGAAGGCGCGGCGGGTGCCATGTCGGCGTTCGGCCCAGGGACGGCGGGCGCCGGGCAGCCGATCGCGATAATCGCCGCGCCTCAAACCGTTGCGGAACACGACCGTCACACGTTGCCCGGCGTGTAGACGGATCCGATGATTGTGGTGCGGCACACCTGCCGTAGCGGATTTTGCGGGGGCGGCGCGTGACGGCTCCGGGCGCATCAGATGCACGATCGCGGGTTTGCGGCTCGTTGCGCGGGCCGGGTTCGCTGCTGCGGGTCGAGGCGCCGCGGCATCGGGTGTCATCAGGCGGTGGATGCGGACGCCATCTCCGGCGAACGCCGCCATGTGGGTCGCATCGATCGTCGCAACAGTCGCTGCAAGCAGCGCAACTGCCGGTAGACGACGCCAAAGGCCGGACAGAAGGTTGGAATGCGCAAGTCGTTGCATCGGGCAGCTCCTCAAAGGTGCATGCCCAACCCTAGTCTCGCCGACGCCCGCCGGCATCGCTCGCGCGTGGCGTTGGTTAACCGCTGCTGGCTGCCTGCGGAGGTGGCGGTGGGAGGATCGTGCCCGTGGTCAGCGCGGCACCACGCGCGAAGGCCTCAGCTTCCAGCCGTTCTCGTCCCGCGCGTTGAAGCAAGCGCAGTTCGATCGAACCGCCATCGCCGCAGGCGACCCGCATGGTTGATGCGTCGAGGACAGCGCCGGGGGCTGCGGCGGACGACGTGTGTCCAAGGGCCGAGGACAGCACCTTTACGCGGCGTGCGGCGGCCTTGCCGGGCAGATCGTCGGGGAGCGCGAACCAGGCACCGGGCGACGGCGCCAAGCCGCGAATATGGTCGTGAATCTCCTGCGCCGGGCGGTGCCAATCGATGCGCGTCTCCGCTTTGGTGACTTTTGCCGCGTAGGTGGCGCCGGCGTCGGTTTGCGCGGCGCACTCTAGGGTGCCGCGTTCAAGCGCACCGAGCGCGCGGGTGAGGAGATCGGCACCGCGCTCGGCCATGAGATCGTGCAGCTGGCCAGTCGTCATGTTCTCCCCGACCGGCATCACTTCACGCAGGCAAACCGGCCCGGTATCCAATCCCTCTTCCATGCGCATGACGCAGGCCGCCGTCCGGGTGTCGCCGGCCATGACCGTGCGGTGCAACGGGGCCGCGCCGCGCCACCGTGGGAGGTTAGAGGGATGAAAATTCAGACAGCCGTGGCGCGGTGCTTCAAGGATCGGTTTCGGCAGCAGCAACCCGTAGGCGACGACCACCGCGACATCGGCGTCCAGCGCCCGGAACTCCGATTGCGCCGCGGCGTCCCTCAGACTTTTCGGCGTGCGAACGGCTATTCCGAGTGCGTCCGCTTCACGGTGCACGGGGGTCGGGGTTTCCTCGAGACCACGCCGCCCGGCCGGTCGAGGCGGCTGAGTGTACACGGCGACGACATTGTGACCGGCACCGATGATGGCGATCAGCGAGGGGACCGAAAATGTTGGCGCGCCCATGAAGACGACACGGAGCGCCATGGTCAGACCTCTTCCGAGGAACGTTGCGCTTTCACAAATCTCTTGATGATCCGGTCTCGGCGCAACCGGGAGAGAAAATCGATGAACAGTTTGCCGTCGAGATGGTCGATCTCGTGTTGCACGACGGTCGCCAGCAGGCCTTCGCAATCCCGCTCCTGCCGCGTTCCGTCGATGTCGGTGTAGGCGACGCGGATTTCACTCGGGCGCTCGACCTCGGCAAACACGTCGGGGATCGACAGGCATCCTTCCTCGTAGGGTGCAGCCGCCCCGCCCAGATGAAGTATTTCCGGATTGATCATCGCGATCGGGTCCGGCTCCTCTTCCTCGGAGCGGGTCGCATCGATAACCAGCACGCGACGCAACACGCCGATCTGCACGGCGGCAAGACCGATGCCGGGCGCGTCGTACATCGTCTCGAACATGTCCGCGACAAGGGTGCGCAGATCGTCGTCGACGCGTTCGACCGGCACGCTTTCCTGCCGCAGGATTGCATCGGGGATCGTGATGATTGGGCGCAGGGACATCGACGGTGTGGTGGTCCGAGTTCACGCGCGCAGGACGTGGTGGTCGTCCACGCGGGCGGTTTCGCAGCGCCGACATAGGCACCGTCCGCCGGGCGGTCAACGCGGACGCGCAGGAGCGAGAGGGTCGGGAGCGACAAGGTCAGGACGTGGCGCGGTGGCGCGCCGGTGAGCAAGGACCGGTCGCCTCAGCCGATCGCATTGTGCGCCGGCGATCTCACATGTCCCGGCGGGCACGTACGGCGGCGGCCAAGGTCCCATCGTCGAGATAATCAAGTTCCCCCCCGACCGGCACGCCGTGTGCGAGACGCGAAATCCGGACGTTGGCGCCGGTCAGCTGCTCCGTGATGAAGTGTGCGGTCGACTGGCCCTCGACGGTTGCATTGAGCGCGAGGAGGATCTCGGTGGTCTCGCTTTCCGATGCGCGGGTAACGAGGCTTGCGATGCGCAAGTCGTCGGGGCCGATGCCGTCGAGCGGGGACAGGGTGCCGCCGAGCACGTGATAACGGCCCTTGACCACGCCCGCCCGCTCGAGCGCCCAGAGATCACCGACCTCCTCGACGACAACGATCATTGACGGGTCGCGGCGGACATCGGCGCAAATGGAACAGGGTTGTGTGGTGTCGATGTTCCCGCAGCGCTCACACTCCACGATGCGTTCGGCAGCCTCGTTGATCGCAGCGCCGAGTGGCAGAAGAAGCTCTTCACGGCGCTTGATGAGATGAAGCGCTGCCTTGCGGGCCGAGCGCGATCCAAGTCCCGGTAGCCGCGCGAGATACTGGATCAGACGCTCGATTTCCGGTCCGGCAACCTTGCTCGACATCGATCTGGCTTTCCGTTCGACAGGTTGGGGAAGGGGGATTGGTGATCGGCGCGATCCGTGTGATCGGCGGCTAGCGTCAGCCTACACGATTCAGCGCACGATCAGCGAGGACGCGGTGCCGCGTTCAGGCAGCGTTAACGACTGCAAGTGCTGCGCGCGGCATAGCACGGAGTGTCACGCGGACTTTAACGTCCCTTTCACGGGCCAGCGTCGACAGTTCAGGCGCACGTTCTCGGAGGTTGCCTGATGCAGTTCGCCTTATTCTTCCTGCTGGGCTGGTTGCTTGGTTGTCTTGGGATCGCACTCGCGATGCGCTCGTGGAGCGAGCATCGCGGCGATGTACCTGTGATGCCGAGCGATCGGACGATGCGCCGGTTCTTCACGGTCGCGTTCGTCGGCTATGTGCTGCTGGCGATCGGGCATGTCGGCACGACGGTGCTTCGCTATCATCTGACCAACCCGTCGATCAGCGTCGTCGATGCGGGTCGCGTGATCCACGGTGTGCACGAGGTCCGGTAACGTTCCGCCGGGCTATCCCCCCACCGCCCCCCGCCGGTTCGATGTCAGCCGAAAGGGTTCAACCCGGGCGGCAGCGGCAATCCGCCGGTTACCTCCTTCATCTTTTCCTGCATCAGGCCCTCGATCCGGCCGTGCGCGTCCTGCGCGGCCGCGACGACCAAGTCTTCGATGATTTCCGCATCGTCCGGCTTCACGAGGCTCGGGTCGATCGTGACATTTTTCATCACGCCCTTGCCGTTGAGTGTCACGGTGACGAGCCCGCCGCCCGATGTGCCCGATACCTCCGCCTCGGCAAGCTCCTGCTGCATCTGCTGCATCTTTTCCTGCATGCCCTGCAGCTGACCCATCATGCCCTTGAGGTTCATCTTTTCGCTCCTTTGTGCACGGCGCAGTTGTTCTCGGTCACTGGCGCGGCGTCAGGTTACTTCGGCCCGCTTGCGTTCTGGCCTCGCTCGGCCGGCGCGCCATCCGCTTCATGATCATCGTCGAGCGGTTCGATCCGCTCGATTGTCGCGCCCGGGAATGCGGCAAGGGCCGCTTTAAGAAGCGGTGCGTCGGCGACGTGGGCGCGTTCCGCTGCCAGCGCATCCGCGCGCTGCTCGGCAATGGTCTTGCCGCCGCCCTCGCGGGCCACGATTACCGTCCATGTCTGATCGGTCCATTCGTCGAGCCGGCGCTTGACGTCGCCTGCAAGCGCGGAGCGGCTGCCCGGTACGAGTTCGAGCTCGATCAATCCCGGCTCGTACCGCACGAGGCGGATTTTTTCCTCCACCTCGTACTTGAGCGCCAGATCACGGCGCTCGCCGATCAACGCCACGACTTCCTCGAAGGTGCGATAGACCGGGCCCTGGTCGTTCGACGCTGGGGGATGAGGTGGGGTAGCGGCGCTGACCTGCCGTCGTGCCGCGGCCTCGTTGGCGCGCGCTGTTGCGCCAGCATGCGCCCCTCCCCCAGCATGAGTGGCGTCTCCGGCGTTGGCGGTATCTGCGCCAGTCGCGCCCGCGAGCCGCACAAGATCGTCCGGTGTCGGGAGCTCGGCTGTATACGCGAGGCGCACCAGCAGCATTTCGGCGGCGGCGAAGACATCAGGCGTTCGTCGCGCTGCATCGTGCCCGCTCGTCAGCATTTGCCAGGCCCGGTTGAGCCGGGGGATCGTGAGCCGCTCGGCAAGCGCACCTGCGCGGGTGCGCTCATCGGTCGACAGCGTATCGCCTGCAGCCTCCGCCCCGGCGACGCGTGCGCGGGTCAGCATGTGCGCTGCCTCGGCGAGGTCGGCGATGAGTTGAAGCGGATCGGCGCCATCCTTGAAGAGCGCCGCAGCCTGCGCCAACGCGCCAGCCGCGTCGCCGGTGAAGGTGGTCTCCAGCAGATCGAGCGTCCGCCCGCGATCGGCGAGCCCGAGCATGTCACGCACCGCGGCCGCGGTGACGTTGCCCGATGCGATCGCAAGTGCCTGATCGAGGATCGAGAGCCCGTCGCGGACCGAGCCTTCCGATGCGCGCGCCACGAGCGCGAGAGCGTCGGCGTCAGCTTGCGCGCCCTCGGCATCGACGATCTTCGCGAAGTGGTCGATCAAGGTCGCTGAATCGACACGGCGCAAATCGAAGCGCTGGCAGCGGGAGAGCACGGTGACTGGCACCTTGCGGATCTCTGTTGTCGCGAAGATGAATTTGACGTGCTCGGGGGGCTCCTCGAGCGTCTTCAGCAGCGCATTGAAGGCGCCGCGCGAGAGCATGTGCACCTCGTCGATGATAAACACCTTGGTGCGGGCCGATACCGGCTTGTACCGTGCGTTCTCGATAATCTCCCGAACGTTGTCGATGCCGGTATTAGAGGCGGCATCCATCTCCAGCACGTCGGGATGGCGCGAGGCCATGATCGCCTCGCAGTGTTCTCCCGGTACGGAGAGGTCGATGGTCGGTCCCGAAGGAGCCGTGTCGGGCGCACCTTCTGCCGGTTCGTAATTCAGGGCACGGGCGAGTATGCGGGCGGTCGTCGTCTTGCCGACGCCGCGCACACCGGTCAGCATGTAAGCTTGAGCGATGCGTCCGGTCTTGAAGGCGTTGGCGAGGGTTTTCACCATCGCGTCCTGGCCGATCAGGTCGTCGAACGTCCGCGGCCGATACTTCCGTGCGAGAACGAGATAGTGGCCGCTTGGACTGGGATCTGCGGTCTGGCCGCCGGGGGGATCGGATTTCGGCATCGGAACTCCGGGACGGCGGGCGGTGCGCCGGAACACGTCGCAATCACGTTGGGCGCTTTGCACAACGAGGACGGCCTGCAGGGCCGTGAGACCCGCAATTTGGCGCTGTATTTAGCGGGGTCGGTGAGACCGGCGAACGACCCGGGCGAAACTCGTTAGGGCTGCTTCCTTCCGGATCTGACCCGGTTGGCGAGGGACCCGTCCGCCGCCAGCCTCGACGGCGTTATCCTACGACGTGGCGGGCAAGCGCAAGTCTCCGGTAGGCCGTGCGAACCGACGTCGCGTGTGCGCCGGTCGTTGCCGGGTCCCGCGCTCATCCGGCGAGCGAACCGGCCTCGATTTCCTCGCGTTTCATCTCGAGTTCCAGCCATCGTTCTTCCGCGGCATCGCGGGCCGCTGTGGCGCGCTCGAGTGCCGTAGCGGACTTGGCGAATTTCTCGGCGTCCTCGGCGAACAGGCCTGGATCAGCGAGGCGCTCCTGCAGCCGGGCAATCTTGTCTTCGAGTTCTGCGATCGTCGCCGGCAGGGTCTCCAGCGCGTGCTTTTCCTTGAACGATAGCTTGCGTGATGCGCCGGCTTTGGCAGGTGCGGCGCCTGCGGATGGCGATGTCTGCTCGGGAGCGACGGACCTCGCGTCATTTTCTGCCGACGTTGTCTGCCGCGCTCGGGCCGCGAGCCGTCGCTGCGCGAGCATGTCGGAATAGCCGCCAGCGTATTCGCGCCAGATGCCCGGCCCGCCGCCAAGTGACGGATCCGTTTCGCTCGCGAGCGTCGAGGTGACGGTGCGATCGAGAAAATCACGGTCGTGGCTGACGATGATGATCGTGCCGGCATACTCGCCGAGCATCTCCTGAAGGAGATCGAGGGTTTCGAGATCGAGGTCGTTGGTCGGCTCGTCCAGCACAAGAAAATTCGATGGCCGAGCGAGTGCGCGGGCGAGCATCAGCCGTCCCCGCTCGCCGCCGGACAACGCGTGCAGAGGGGTGCCGCGTTGCTCTGGCTGGAAGAGGAAATCCTTCATGTACGCGATGACGTGGCGGGGCGTGTCGCCAACCATCACGGTGTCGCCGCGGCTGTCGGTGAGTGCATCTCCGAGCGTTGTCGTTCCGTCGAGCGCAGAGCGGCGTTGGTCGAGCGTCATGCGTTCGAGGTTTGCACCAAGCGTGACCGTGCCGGTGTCGGGCGCCAGTTCTCCGGTGAGGAGTTTGATGAGTGTCGTCTTGCCAGCGCCGTTTGGTCCGACGAGCCCGAGCCGGTCGCCGCGCGCGAGGCGGAGGGAAAGGTCTTCGACAATCACCGAATCGCCGAAGGATTTCGAGATCCCGCGCGCTTCCAGAACGCGGCGTCCGCTTTCGCCGGCTGCGGTCGCTTTCAGGGTGGCGGTGCCGTCGACCTTGCGGTGCTCGCGGTGACGGCGACGTAGATCGTGCAGGTCGGCGAGACGTTTCTGGTTGCGCTTGCGCCGCGCAGTCACGCCGTATGTCAGCCAGTGTTCTTCGCGAACGATTTTCCGCTTCAGCTTGTGTTGATCGCGTTCTTCCTCGGCGAGAAGCGTGTCACGCCAGGCCTCGAACTTCGCAAACCCGTCATCGAGCGTGCGCGAGAGACCGCGGTCGAGCCATACCGTTCGCCGCGACAGAGTCTCGAGGAAACGACGGTCGTGCGAGATGAGTACGATCGCGGAGGAAATACGTGCGAGCTCGGATTCGAGCCATTCGATCGCGGGGAGGTCGAGGTGGTTGGTTGGCTCGTCGAGGAGAAGAATGTCCGGTTCGGGTGCCATGGCGCGGGCAAGTGCGGCGCGACGCCATTCACCACCGGATAGCTTGTTCGGATCGGCGTCTCCGTCGAGGCCAAGCGTTTCCAGCAGGTAGTCCGCACGGTAGGGAGCGTCACCGTCAACGAGGCCGGCATGCACATAGGCCCGCACGGTCGCGTGTCCGCCGGTATCCGGTTCCTGCGGCAGGTACCGCACCGTGGTGCCGGGCTGCAGAAAGCGTTCACCACCGTCGAAGGTCTGCAACCCGGCGGCAATCTTCATCATGGTGGACTTGCCGCAGCCGTTGCGGCCGACAAGGCAGAGCCGATCCCGCGCATGGACGACAAGCTCTGCACCTTCAAGCAGCGGTGTGCCGCCGAAGGTAAGCGCGATATCGCGGAGATGGAGAATGGGCGGCGCCATGGGCGCGGTGCTTAGCCGTTGAGGGCGGGCGAGGACAACCAGCCTGCGTTGCTGGTGTTGCCTCTCCCGCGTCGACGGCGCTGGAGATCAGATCCGGAACAGCGGTTGAAGCAGCGCGACCAGCGGATTTCGGAACCGCAGCGGCGCATCGGTGACCGCAAAACAGATGCAATCTTCGCCCTCGCCAGCCACGGGCTGATGCTCGACGGTTTCGTCGGACATCTCGACATCGCCGCGTTCGAACCGGCCAAACTGATCGCTGAACGAACCTGCAAGGACGAGGGTCAGTTCGCGACCGCGATGGCTGTGCGTTGCAACCGGACGGCCCGCCCGCACGCGCAAGAGGCGACAACTAATGCCGTCCTCTTCCCGCTCGAGAACGATCTGCGAGACGTCGGCGCTCACCCGTTTCCAGCTCAACTCGTGGAGCTCGCCGCCAAAAGCATCGCGCAGCGCGGTCGGGAGGACGGGCGACAAGGCGATGGAGGATGCGCGGGCCCGGTGATGGGGCGCAACGTCCTTTGCAGGTCTGGAACCTGTAACTTCGGGCGCAAGGATCGGTGCGTCGTCCGGCAATGGGTTGCCGGCATGAGCTCGGTCTGCCGTGACGGCTGCGATTGCGTCAGACTTTTTTGCGCCCACGGCGCCGACCCGCTTCAGCACGGCGTCACAGCAGGTGGGTGCAACGTCAACCGGGTCGATCGTGTCGAGCATTGCGCCGCCAACGGCCTCGTAGGCAGCTGCGGTGGCGCGCGCCTCGGGGCACAATTCGAGGTGTGCCGCGACGAGGAGTGACCAGCCGGCCTCGAGGCGGCCGGTGGCGTACCCTTCGATCAATTCAGGGTCGATATAGTGGCTCATTTATCTTCGTCTCCCAGCGCGTGCCGGACCTTCTGCATGGCAAGGCGTAGCCGCGACTTGACGGTGCCGAGCGGAATGCCCGCGTCGGCAGCGATCTCACTGTGCGATTTGTCTTGGTAGTAAGAGAGCTGCAGCATCGCGCGCTGCTCCTCCGGCAGTGTTTCGATGATCCCGCGCAGGCGTTCGGCGATCTCGAGTTGCGAAATCGCGTCGTCCGCCTGCGGCTCGGCATCCGGCTGGAACACCGGATCGTTGGGGTCCGGGTCCGGCCGCGAAGATCGGCGATAGGCGTCGATGCGAAGATTACGGGCAATCGTAAATATCCAGGTCGACGGCGCGGCCTTCGAGGGATCGAACCGGTCAGCCTTGCGCCAGACGGAGACCATCGCCTCCTGCGTCAACTCCTCCGCCAGCGCGTCATCGGCACCGAGTTTGAGCATGTATGCTTTCACGCGCGGCGCGAAATAACGGAACAGCTCTTCAAAGGCGGCTGCATCGCGTTTGCGCGCCACCATGCTCAGGTAATTCGCCATTACCTGTGCATTCGGTACAGATTTTCGCGCGGCCGGTGTTCGATCACCGGACACGCCGTTCTTCTCGGCCATTGTGCGTTGCCGTTCCCACACGACGTTGGGCGCGGCTGGAACGTGAAAATCGAGCCCGCGCTTCATCGCGCAATAGTCGTTCAGATGCCGGGCCGGTTCAACATTCATGACCGCGGTACGGCGACGCGATCCAGCTAGATCAACATCCAGCAGTGTCAGCTTTTGCTGACACAATGCCGCAAGGGGATATATCTCAGCATGTAGTTCGAGACGGGATGCTCCGGTATGTTCCCGAGTGCATCAAGGGGAGGGGGAGAAGCGGATGAGTGAAGGAAATCGGGCCGCGCGGCGCGCTGGTCGCGCGGAGGGAAAGCTGGATACAACGGCGTTTCTAAAGGTTGCCGATCTGTTCATCGACGTCGCCAATCGGGAAAACCGAGCAGTGCGCGCGACGGACCTGCACATGGCATTCCTGTTCGCATCAGCGCGGTATAGTGCACACGTCGCGAAGGTCGTTCAGGAGATCGACGACCACGAAAAATTTGTCGAGCACATGACGCGGCAGTATCAGGAGATGCTGCGTCAGCATCTCGCAGATGAGACAATCGAGCGCGACGAGGCGCAAGACGGCTAGGTGGTGGTGTCGCGGTCTGCGACGCGCCTGTCGCTGAGATTGGCTGAGGTGCTATCCGCCAGATTGGTCGCGCTGGTGTCGGTGGTGCCGTCCGCGGAGCCAGCCCCGTCGGCTGCGCTGGCCCCATCGTGTTCTGCGTCTTCTGTCGAGTCTTCGGATACAGGGGCCTCAGCGGCGGACGCATCGCCATCGGTGCGTGCGGCTATTGCCACCGAATCGGATGCTTCGTGGTCGTCTTCGGAGACCTGATCGGCCGCGAGAGCAACATCGCGCTCGGCGACTTCTTCATCCGACAGATATCCGCGCCCAACCTGCCAGGCGGTTTTCATCCCCTTCACGACCATGGCTGCGTCCGTGAAGTCGTCGTCGTAGTCGTTGAGACCGTCCACGTTTGCGAGCACGGGGTTCGAGCGCCAAAGTTGGCTGAGCGCACGGCGACGGATTGCGTCAGGCACATCGTTACCAAGGAAACGGGTGAAATCCGAGGCGTAGTCCAGCGCGTCGAGATCGACATCCGTAAAGCTGGCACCTGGCGGCGAGGCCAGTTCATCCGCCGCGTGATCCGTTGGAGACGAAGCGACTATTTTTCGTCCGTCTGATGTTTCATCCTGCGACGGTTCTACGCTCTCCCCGTGTTCCTCCGGTAACGGGGCAGCAGATGCGGTCGTCGTGTTCATGCCGTCGGCGGGCGCGGTGTCTGCAGGTTCCGGAGTGTCTCTCTGGGCGAGTGAGGTTAGCGCCAGCGGATCGGTGATCATGCGTCCGCTCTTGCGAACGGGTGTTGCGAGCGCTTGCGCCGGGTCGGCCGAGCCTTGGCCGTCAGAGCCCTCGCCTCGCCCGGCGCGCGCTGGCGACTGAGCACCCGCTTTCCGTTCGGCCCACCGTGAGAAAAACCCGCGACCGCTCCCAGCGTCAGCGCGTTCGCGCGTCATGTTTTTGCTCCGTTGGTGCGTGGCCGGGCGAAGATCGGTTCCTGCCCGAACTTGTGATCCTCGATCCGCACCTCGTCGCGCTTGCGCTTCACGAACTTTTCTTCCTTGTGGTGCGCGTCGACGAAGCGGGCGACCCACGCCTTCAACGTATCGGGCATCGCGACCGTGTCGACGATCTCATCTCCGCTATCGAGATAGTCCTGCGCTTCGAATGCGGAGACTGTCGCGAGATGCACGGTTAACGGCTGGCGCGCGTCCTCGTCGTCGCGCAGGACCACGTATACAACGGGCGTCCGGTTGTTGAGGTTGACCTGGTAGGCCTCGGCCTCACGGCGAAACATCTCGATGGTCGCGGTGCCGGCGAAGTAGCGCACGGTGTCGCCGTCGCGGGAGACCTCGTGCCAGGTGTCGCCCTCGCCCGCATCCTCTCGCGCCCCGACGATCACGCCGACGACATGCCAGGTGTGATCTTCCCATGGGTGATCCGACGGGCGGCGCTCGACGACGATACCAACGGGAAGTGAACTCTTCGGGTCCAAGACTTTGCCTGTGCGTTCGCGTGATCTGGTGGCTGACGATCGAGGTTTCGGTCGACGGCTGCGGCGTGCAAACCGTGGCCAGCGCGGAAACGATGTCATAAACCCCGAGGGATGCAAAGGTGGCGTGGTGCGCGCTGCCCGATGCGCCGATCACGCGATTAATCGGCAGGCTGGCCGCTCACAGCGGCATCCGGGAGGGACAGAATGGCTGACACGACGCAGAATAAATTCCTCTCGGAAACGCAGGATGATGCGCCCGGCAGGAGCAGGACCTTGGGCGCAGCCGATGGCGCGTCGGGCGGCGCGTCGAGCGCGAGCAGTGCACCCGCGCAAGGCCACCTGCTCCTTTGCTCCTGCGACAAGACCATGTCCGTTGATGCCGGTTTGATCGCTTCGGCGCTCGGCATCGACGCGGCTCCACCGGTGTTCGACCAACTCTGTCGCGCGCAGATGCCGGGGTTCGAGAAGGCGCTCGCCGCGGGCGGGCCGGTCATGGTCGCATGCACGCAGGAGGCGCCGCTGTTCAGCGAGGTCGCCGGTCTGGCCGGTGCGGCAGAGCCGACGTTCGTCAATATCCGTGAGCGGGCAGGTTGGTGCGGTAAGGGCCGTGACGCGAGCGCGAAGATGGCTGGACTCTTGGCCGAGGCGACGGTGGAGGCGCGCCCGGCCGAAACAATGGCGATCGAGTCCGAAGGGGTCTGTCTCGTCTATGGTAGCGGACAGGCTGCGATCGATGCCGCGCAGCGGCTTGCAGGCCGTTTGAGCCCGACCGTTGTGCTCCACGACGTCGGCGATGCACAGCCGGACGCGCGTGGAGACGTGCCGGTTTTCAAAGGTCGTATCGCCAAAGCTGCCGGCGCGCTCGGAGCGTTCGAGGTCGTGGTCGACGGGTATGCGCCGATGGTGCCGTCTTCCCGCGACGCGCTCGCGTTCATGATGCCGCGCAATGGGGCGGCGTCACGGTGCGACATCATCATGGATATGAGTGGCGGAGACCCGTTGCTCGCCGATGCCGAGCGGCGGGATGGCTACTTTCGCGTGGACATGCGCGCGCCCGGTGCGCTGGAGCGCGCACTGTTCGACGCGGCGGATCTGGTCGGCACGTTCGAGAAGCCGCTCTACGTCCGGTATGATGCGGGGATCTGCGCGCACGCCCGGTCTGGCAAAGTGGGCTGTCGCATGTGTCTGGAAGCGTGTCCCGTCGGTGCGATCGCCCCGGATGGCGAACAGATCGTGGTCGATCAGACCGTGTGTGGCGGGTGCGGTACGTGTCACGCAACCTGCCCAACCGGCGCGGTGGCGTATGCATACCCGGCGCGGGACGACACGGTTGCGCGCATACAGGTTCTGCTCGGCACGTACGCCGAGGCGGGGGGCACTGCGCCTGTATTGCTGATCCACGAACAGGAGCATGGCGGGGCGCTGATCGCGGCGCTTGCGCGTTATGGTGACGGGCTGGCGCCGAATGTGCTGCCGCTGTCCCTCTATACAGCGACGCAGGTTGGACACGACGTGCTCGCGCATGCGCTGGCCGCCGGGGCGCACCATGTCGTCGTGCTTGCGTCCGAGCAGAAGCGCGGTGAACTCGACGCTGCGGCGCGCGAGATCGAGCTGATGAACGCGCTGCTCGCCGGTATGGGCGCGGGGATGGGTGACGCCGGTTCGCCAGGTGCGCGGGTACATCTCGTTGTGGCGGACGATCCGGATGCACTGACCGAAGCGCTGGCGGGCCTCGCCGAGGTGCCATCCATGCTCGCGGCAAGCGAGGGGGCGCCGGCACCGAGTGCAGGCAAACGCGAGAACGCCCGCGTGGCGATCACGCAGCTTCATGCCATGGCCCGAACGGCGGGCGCGCAGCAGGCGGGCGGCGGGTCAATCGACGTGATCCCGCTCCCCGACGCTGCTCCGTATGGCCAAATCCACATCAACGCCAACGGGTGCACGCTCTGTCTCGCCTGCGTGAGCGTTTGTCCCGCCAACGCGCTCGCTGACAATGCGGAGCGTCCGGAAGTGTCGTTCACCGAGGCGGCGTGCGTGCAATGCGGGCTTTGTCGCGCGACCTGCCCGGAGCAGGTGATCACGCTCGAGCCGCGCTACAATTTCTCTCCCTCGGCGCTCTCACCGACCGTCCTGCATGGCGAAGAACCGTTCGAATGTATTTCCTGCGGCAAGCCATTCGGGACGAAAAGTACGATCCAGCGTGTGATGGACACGCTCGCCGGCAAGCATCCGATGTTCGCGGACAGTGCGCAGGCGCGTGTGATGCAGATGTGCGAGGACTGCCGGGTCATCGCCATGAGCGAGATGGAGACGCCGCTGGCCGTGGGGGAACGGCCGAAGGTTCGCACGACCGCCGACTACCTTGCCGAACAGGCGGAGGCGGCAACCG
>JBCBJG010000021.1:0-21522 GCA_038523655.1 Pseudomonadota bacterium
CACGAGCGCATCGATCTCGCGTTCGACAACCGCGGCTGTCGCGGCCTCTTTGATCGCCGCGCGAGCCCGCAGCGTGTCGAGGTACGTCGGCAAATCGGTATCTGCCCCCAACTCGATCCGGCTGGCGACGCGCGGGTCAAACTGGTCGCGCTGTGTCGCCAGTTGCGCGCGATGCAGCGCAAAGGCTTCCGCCCCGACGATGCCACCGTTGGCATAGTGCGCGGGAATTTTCCCGATCGCGTCGATATCTGCGTCGACGAGGGTGAAGCCTGCCTGCGATAGCCGCGAAAGCGCCACTTCGTACGCGTCGGCGACGGTCTTATCCATCCCCTCCAGCACGATATTCTGCAGGACCCCGAGCCGGGTCCGCCGTGGCCGCGCCGGCGCGACGGGCGTTACCGGATCAAGGGCTTCCTCCCAGGATATTAATCGGTCGATCATGGCGCAGCACCCGACGGTGCGCCCGATCGGGCCAACGCTGTCGAGCGAGGAGGAGAGCGGGAAGACACCCTCGGTCGACACCCGCGCCGATGTTGGCTTGAAGCCGACGAGGCCGTTGTAAGCCGCGGGGATGCGGCATGAACCACCCGTGTCTGTGCCGAGCGCAACGGCGGCCATTCCGTCGGCCACGGCGACGGCCGAACCGGATGATGAACCTCCGGGCACGCGACCATGCGCGCGGTCATAGACGCTGAGCGGTGTGCCGAAGTTCGGGTTGGTTCCGATGCCGCCGAATGCGAACTCGACCATGGTCGCCCGCCCGATCGGGACCATGCCGGCGTCATCGAGCTGGTCGATGACCTCGGCATGCACATCCGCCGGCGATGCATCCTCCCGCGTGCGCGATCCCGCGCGGGTCACCTCGCCAGCGACGTCGAACAGGTCCTTGAGCGCAAACGGGATACCGGCGGTGAAAGGAATATCCTCTCCCGCTGCCCGCAGGCTATCGATTTCCTTGGCACGCGCGAGGCTGCCCGCATGGTCGATCGACACGAACGTCGCTGCGCCCTGACCCTCGGGCGTATCTGCTGCCGCAAGGCAGCCTTCGACCAGCGCCTGCGCCGTGGTCTCCCCGTGATAAAGATCCTCGACCAGATCAATCAGTGGCTTCATCGGTTCCTCACGAAGTGGGAGAGAAAAGATCGTCTTCAGCGCGGTAGCACCCGGCAAGTGCAGCGCGGCGAAGCTTGCCGTTCGCCGTGCGCGGCAACGCATCGAGCAGCACATATCCGCGCGGCCGCTTGTAGCCTGCAAGCGTCGACGCCGCGAAGTCATGCAGCGCCTGGCGTGGGTCATCGCTCTCCGCGGCGACAACGAACGCGACGAGGATCGCAAGTCCGTCGCGCAGCATGACAGCCGCGACCGCGAGCTCTTCGACCCCCGGGCACCCGCCGAGCGCGCGCTCGACCTCAAGCGGAGATATCCGGTATCCGCCGGCCGTGATGAGATCGTCCGCGCGTCCGTGATGGGTCACGTTTCCATCGGCATCGACTGCAACAAGGTCGCCGGTGATGAACCAGGCGTCGTCGCTCGTCGCTGACCCGGCGCGATCCGGCTCGAGCATCAACCCGGGATCGCTGCGATGGACGGCAAGCCGACCAACCTCGCCGGTCGCCACGCGGAAACCGGTTTCGGGATCGAGCACCGCGATCGCGCGGCCGGTCTGTGCGCGCCCGATACTCCCGGCGACAGCCGCACGCGCCGGCGATGCGGAGATAAACGTGGAGATTTCGCTCATCCCGAACGCTTCGTAGATGCGCGTTCCCGTGCGGGCCTGCCACGCGTGCGCTATCCCGTCTGGCATTTTTTCTCCAGCGGACAACGCATGGCGGAGCGCACCGACGGCGATCGGCCCTTCAGGCGCGCGCTCCAGAATCTGTCGATAGACGCCTGGTACTGCGGCGAACAGCGTGGCATCGCTCTCGCGGATCAGCGCCGGCCACTCGGCACCGGAGCGCGGGCGGGTGCTGACGATCGCTGTCGCACCATTTGCCCAGGGATCGGTCAGCCCGGTGCCGAGCGTGTAGGTCCAGTTGAACGCGCCGGCGTGCAATACGCGGTCGGCAGCGCTGATACCGTACCAGTCGGCATACATCGGTCGCCGGCCCCATGCGGAGCGATGTGCATGCAGCACCGGCTTCGCCCGCCCACCGGTCCCGGATGTAAAAATCAGGAATGCCGGGTCGTCGCGGTGCGTATCCTGCGGCGCCCGAAGCGGGCCATGCAGCGCGTGCTGGCGGATCGTGGCCTCGTCCAGCGTGAGCCTCGGGCGCTCCGCTGGCATGAATACGTCGTTAGCATAGCACGCGCCCTCGACGCTGGCCTCCGCAAGGTATCGGCGGATCTCCTGAGCACTCAGTTGATCCGAGAGTGGGACGGCCACCGCGCCGCAGGAAAGGAGAGCGAAAAAGGTCAGCGCGAAGCTGCTGCGATTGCCGAGCATCAGGGCGATCCGCATGCCTCGGCAAACGCCCGCCTCCGTCAGACCGCCGGCCAGGCGGCGAACCGCGATATCGAGTTCACGAAAGGTCCAGCGCTCCGACACGGCGGTGCCGGGCTCACCGCCGAGCACAACAAGCGCCAATTTGTCGGGATGGTCGCGCACGGCTGCCTCGAGGCAATAACGCGCCATGTTGAACCGCTCGGGCGGCAGCGGTCCGCTAAATTGTTCTCCCTCGCGCGCAGCCTCGGTGCCTCGCGCCGCGCCGTCGGTGGAGATTTCTTCCCCAACACGCGCGTCCGGCGTAACCGTCCTAGTCACCCCCGGCCGCCCGCGTGTCCCACCACGTGTCGAGCTGATATCCGTAGAGTGACGTCGTCTCGGGATAGGCGAGATACGACCAGTGCGCGACCCACTGCGTTTTCAGATGGAACAGCGGGATCGCGTACTGCCCGGCGAGCAGCACCCGGTCGTAGGCACGCACCGCGGTCTCGAAGGCCGGGCGGTCCCGCGCGGCGACGAGGGCATCGATCATCCTGTCGATTGCGGGGTCCTTCGCGCCGGTCACGTTGAACGAGCCATCGGTATCTGCCGCCGCACTGCCCCACCGGTAATACTGTTCATTGCCCGGCGAAAGTGAGCCGGCCCATGTGAAGGGGATCATGTCGAAATCGAACGTGCGCCGCCGCCGCGTGTACTCCGATGAATCGACCTGTCGGATGCGGACATCGATCCCGATCCGCCGCAGCGTGTCCCGGAAATTGCCGAGCATCTTTTGCTGCGGCTGGGTCGCAATGAGGATCTCAAACCGGAGCGGCTCACCGTTGGCGCGGTTCCGCATCACGCCATCGGCAAGCTGATACCCGGACTCACGCAGCAGCGCGATCGCGCGGCGAATATTGTTGCGGTTGCGGCCCCGCCCGTCTGACTTCGGCGCGGCATATGTTCCGTCGACGAGCGCAGCGGGCAGCGCGTCCGCGTGCACGCCGAGGAGCGCTTTTTCCTCCTCGCTCATCGCGACCGCGTGCGAGGTCATCGCCGAGCGATCGAAGAAGCTTTGCGTGCGCGTGTAGAGCCCATGATAGAGCGTGCGGTTCAGCCACTCGAAATCGTAGACGTAGGTGAGTGCTTCCCGCACGCGCCGGTCGGCGAAGATGGCACGACGCGTGTTGAAAGCGAGCCCCGACATGCCGCTCGGAAGCGCGACGGGGAACTCGACCTTTTTGACGTCGCCCCGTTCGACGGCCGGGAAGTCGTAGGCCGTCGCCCACTGCGCCGGATCGCCTTCCGAGCGGACATCGTAGACGCCCTTCGCAAACGCCTCTCGCAGCGTGTTCACGTCGCGGAAAAACTCGTAGCGCACCACATCGAAATTGTGCCGCCCGCGCATCGCCGGCACATCGCGCCCCCAGTAGTCAGGGTTGCGGCGATACTCGATGGACCGTCCCGCATCGACCTTGCCGACGAGATACGGTCCGCTCCCGATAGGCGGCGACAAGGAGGTTTTCTGGAGCGCGTCGATTGACAGGGCATGCTTTGGCACCACCGGCATTAGCCCGAGAATGAGCGCGAGCTCACGATCCGTGCCGTTCGCGAAATCGAACCGGACTGTCCGCTCGCCCGGCGTCGAAACCTTGGTGACCTTCGAATAGAAGATGCGGTGGTTGTTGCGCCCCTTCTCCTTCAGGATCGCGTGGCTGTGGATCACGTCTTCCACGGTGACCGGCCGCCCGTCCGAGAACCGGGCCCGCGGGTTGAGCGTAAACGCGACCCAGGACCGGTCGTCCGGCACCTCCACCTTCTCCGCGAGCAGTCCGTACAGCGCAAAAGGTTCACTCAGATTCCGCGCGAGCAGGCTCTCGTAGACATACCCGCGCATGCCGGGCGCCACCGCGCCCTTGTCGATGAGCGGGTTGAGGCTGTCGAAACTGCCGCGGCGCCCTAGCCGCAGTGTGCCTCCTTGCGGTGCGTCCGGGTGGGCATGGGGGAAATGGGTGAAGTCCGGGCCGAGCGCCGGCGTCCCGTGCATCGCGATCCCGTGCGCCGGCTGCGCCATCGCAACGCCCGCCGATATGAAGAGACCAACGAAAAGCGCCAACGTCCCGGCCAGGATACGGACAAGCGTTCGGGCGAGTATACGGGCAAGCGTGCGGGCGAGGGTCCCGGCCAAGGGTGTGAGAAGCGTCCCGGCCAGTGTTTCCGGAAGCCACGGCGTGGTCTGCAGGCGCGTTCGTGCTGCCATGGTTGCCGATCTTTCGCGTTGGTCTGCCATTTGCGCAGACGCTTATCGCCGAATCGCGGAAACGCTAGGGCAGGAAACTTGTCGCTCGGCCATCGGCGCACCAGCGTGCGGGGCGTACACCGGTCGCAGTGCAGATTGGCACCACCATGCTAGGCCCGAACGCGGCGATGGCGCTGTGCGCGGGACCGGTCACGGCTTTGCCTCAATTCGGTGGCCAACCGCCCACATATCGCGGGGAGGTCCGACGACCCGCATCGAGATGGGCCTTCGTCGCCCAGCCGGACTTTGCTGGCCGCTGCTGCGCATACAAGAGCAGGCCACATCGAGGGGGTTCACTGACATGACCGTACGGAATTTTCAGCGCGCGTCGGCGCGCGTCGCACTGGGGGCCGTCGCCGGGGCCGTGGTTGCGCTGGCATCGTTCACGGCCGCGCCAGCCATCGTCGCCGCACAGGAAAATGCCAACGCCGGAGGCGCTGCGCCCGCACCGCTCCCGAAACGGAACTGGTACAAGATCTGCCCGGTACGTAAAGGCGCGGACGGCAAGGATACGCGGATCTGCGTCACGCAGCAGGAGCAATTCAATCAGCGCTCCGGCGAGCTGAATGTAGCCGTCGCGGTCCGCAAGCAGGAGAGCAAAAAGGACAAGCTTTTGATCACCGTTCCGCTCGGTGTCGCGCTTCCGTCCGGCGTCGCGGTGAAGTTTGACAAGATCGAACAGCCGCTGAAGTTCACCTACGTGTTCTGCCATGCCGAAGGGTGCGTCATCGACACCGAAGCGACGCCGCAGATCGTCGATGCGATGAAAGCAGGCGCGAACATGAACATCAGCGTGTTCCACACCTTCTATAACGCGCCGGTCCGCTTCGACGTCCCGCTCAAGGACTTCACGGCTGCGCTCGATGGTGAGCCGGTTGACGGCAATCTCTATTTCCGCACACGCCGCGGCGTCCGCCTTGCGATCCGCAAGCGCACAGCCGATCTGATCAAGAAGCAGCGCGAAGAGGCGGAAAAAACCAAAACCCAACAGTAGGTTCGGGCACTATCCCGGCCCTGAGTCCAGACAGAAAAGGCCGCCGGCATTTATAGCCGGCGGCCTTTTTCGTAGTTGGATCGAGGTAGCGCGGTGCGCCTAATCGCGGCAGGCCTCGCCTAGTGCACGTCGACGAAGAGCGCCTCATACTGCCCGTCACGGAACTCGTCGAACAGCGACGACACTTCCGGATGCCGAACGGGATCGCCGGAGGAGTCTGCGACCAGATTCTGCTCGGAGACGTACGCGATGTACTCTGAGTTCTCGTTCTCCGCGAGCAGATGGTAGAACGGCTGGTCCTTGTGCGGCCGGATCTCTTCGGGGATCGATTCCCACCATTCGTCCGTGTTTGAGAACACCGGATCGACATCGTAGATTACGCCGCGGAACGGGTAGACGCGGTGCTGCACCACCTGGCCGAGCCGAAATTTGGCTTCGCGCGGGTTGGACATGTCGACCTCCTTCGCTCGTCGGCGGATGACGCAGGGGCTGAAACCAAACCACTGCTGGCGGATCGGCAACGCGTGTGAGGCCGCGAATATCCGCGCGAAACAGCCGCTTCGTCAACGTCTATGCGTGCGCGTGACACGGCGGTGTTGCGGTTCCGCCTCATCGACCGGCAGCGCGACCTGAACCAGCGACCGCGACTGCGCTGATCGCATGAGCACTGCGGTTCTAACCACCGGCAAAAGCCAGCCTATTTGGCGTAAAGCGCGGCACGTTCAGGGTCTTTGCGTGACACCTGCTCGGCAAGGTCGGCGATCACCTTCGCCTGTTTCCACGTCGCGTCGTCCTGCATTTTCCCGTCGATCATCACGGCACCGGTTCCATCGGGCATCGCCTCAAGGATCCGCCGCGCGAACGCCACCTCGTCAGGCTCCGGTGAGAAAACTTCCTTGGCGATCTCGACCTGGCTTGGATGCAGCGACCACATCCCGACGCAGCCTTGCAGGAAGGCGTTGCGGAACTGCGCGCGACAGGCGTCCGGGTCGGAAAAATCGCCAAACGGGCCGTAGAACGGTTTGATTGCATGCATCTGGCAGGCGTCCACCATCCGCGCGACGGTGTAATGCCAGAGGTCCTGCTGCGAGAATGCACGGGGCGCATCGGCATCGCCGCTCGGGTCCGCCAGAACGCCGTACGCCGGATGCCCGCCGCCGACCCGCGTGGTCTTCATGCCGCGTGATGCCGCCAAATCGGCCGGCCCAAGACTGAGCCCGTGCATCCGCGGACTTGCGGCGCAGATGTCCTCGATGTTCGCGACCCCGCCCGCTGTCTCGAGGATGGCGTGGATCAGGATGGGCTTTTCGATGCCGTGTCGCGCTTCGAGTTGGGCAAGGAGCTGATCGAGGTAGTGGATATCCCAAGGCCCCTCGACTTTGGGCAGCATTATCACATCCAGTTTGTTCCCGGCCTGCGCAACGATCTGCGTGATGTCGTCGAGAGCCCACGGGCTGTTGAGACAATTGATGCGCGTCCAGAGCCCCGTATCGCCGTAGTCGTGCGCGTTGGCCATCTCGATAAATCCGGCGCGGGCAGCCTCTTTCGCATCAGCCGGGATCGCATCCTCGAGATTGCCCAGCACCACATCGACCGTCGGGATCAGCGTCGGCAGTTTGTCTCGGATCTTCGCGATATGGGGCGGCACAAAGTGGATCATCCGCTCGACCCGTATGGGCAGGCTCGTCAGCGGCTGCGGCGCGCCGATGGCGAGGGGGGAGAAAAACGCGCGCGGCGTGCGGATCGTGCTCACGGTGGTCAGTCCTTCGTGTCGTGGTTTGTCTGAGGTTTGCGGATCGGTCGTCGCGCGGGCGGGGGGATCTATCGCCGCGCAGGATGCCCTTCCGGCAAGTCGATCCAGCGCCGGTTCGCCCACATGTACTGGGTCGGCTCATCGCGCACCCATGCTTCGAACTGGGCATGGAGATCGGCCGTCGTCTGGCGAATATCGTCGGCGATGTTGCTGGTGCGCCGGACGCGCAGTTCCTTGAGTTCGATGCGAAAGCGGGTGGCGTCGCCGATCCGCACACACCGAGCCATGAAAATGCGCGCACCCGTCCGCCGCGCGATCATTGCAGGCGCCGGCGTCGAGCGTGCCGGCTCGCCGAAAAAGGGCACCGGAATACCGCTGCCGTCGGGCAGATCGCAGACGAGGCCGAGCCGGCCGCCACGGCGCAGGTAGTCCAACAGCAAGCGCGCGGTCTTTTGCGCCTCGCCGGTATTTCCCTCCCCGTCTCGACCTTGCGCGAGGAGACCGCCCGGCACGAGCTGCGCCCGCTGACGCCGCAGATATCGGTCGACGTATGGGTTCTTTACGATCCGGTAGACTGCCGCTGGCATCGCGCCCGCCTGGGTCAGTGGAAAGATCGACAGCTCCCAGTTTCCCTGATGCAGCGTCGCCCCGACGATCGGGCCCATCTTGTCGGCGTATCGCGTGATGATCTCGGTCTGCGGTGATTGCAGTCGCGACGGATCGGCAATGATCCGGTCGATCTGCATGGTCTCGGCCATGACCCGGCCGAGGTTGGCCCACGAGGCCCGCGCGATCGCTTCACGTTCGTGTGCAGTGAGCTCGGGAAATGCGATCTCGAGGTTGGCGAGCGCCCGCGTGTGGCGCCGGGTACGCGGCGCAATGCGCTGCCAGCAGTAGGCGGAGATGCGCTGGCCGATATCGATGGGGACAGCCCGCACGATCCCGACGAGGACGAGAAGTGCCGCGTATTCGAGCCGATGGCGGACATCCTTCCAGCGATCCACCTTCCCGCGATCGATGCCGGGGTCCGCGGTGGGCGCGGCCGTCTGCTTCCTCGCGGGATCGCTCACTGGCTGTTGCGCGGTCACGCGGCTCTCGGTTCGCTACGGGATCAAAGCCGCGGTGTGTGCGCGAACCGGGTGGCCCCGTCAACGCCGCGCAGCTTCCCTTATCTGGTCGGCTAACGCGACGATCCCGGAAGCGGTAGCCGCGCGCCGAACCCCGCAGCCATCGTTGCGCGTTTGAGTGCAGGCACCATCGCGACCGCCTGCAGTCCGGCGCCGCGGAGTGCGCGCACCGGCCAGAGCCCGGTGGTCAAAGACCGGTTAAGCACGTCGACCGCAGCGGTGCGGAACCAGATATCGCCCCGGCGCTCTGCCACGTAGGCACGAACGGCAGCGCGCACCGCATCGCTCGGCAAGGCGCCCGTCGCTTTGGATGAGCGGGCGAGCGGCCGCAGGATATCGGCGAGGCCCATGACATCACGAACGCCGAGGTTCATGCCCTGCGCGCCGATCGGCGGCAGCACATGCGCCGCCTCACCGACGAGAAAGGCCCGCCCACTTGCCACCGGGTCGGCTGTCCCGCCCTTGATGGGATAGGCGCCGCGCGGCCCGACCGCGTGAAGCGTCCCAAGCAACCCGTCCAGTTCCTCGCCTAGCGTCTCGATGAACGCCGCGTCGTCCAGTCGCGCAAGCCCGGCTGCCGCTTCCGGCCGCTCGACCCAGACCAGATGCGAGCTGTAGCCCGGTCCCGATGCATCTGCGTCGGTCACGCCCGGCACGGTGGTAAGCGGACCGCCGCGGCGATGGAATTCGGTCGATATATCCTCGTGCGGGGCGGAGTGCATGATCCGGCACGTGACCGCCGTCTGCGTATAGTCCCATGCGGTCTGGCGAATACCGGACGTCTCGCGCACCCGAGACCCGCGCCCATCCGCGCCAACGACCAGATCCCCTTCGATCCGCGCGCCATCCGCGCCGACGAGCACGACTCGGTCTCGAATCTCTTCCGCCCGCGCAATCGTCATATTGTGGCGGGAGATACCGTCATGATCATCGACAGCCGCGGCGAGCGCGGCGGACAGCGCTGCGTTCGGCATGTTGTCAGCCAGCGCGCTCAGCCCGGCCTCTTCGGCGAGGAACGTCACCTCCGGCGCGCGAAGAAATCGCGTCGTACGATCGAGAATGCGGATGCCCTTGAGCGGCCGTGCGTGTTGGTCGAGCGCCTCGGCCAGCGTGTCTGACAGCGTAGAGAGGAATGCGACCGCCTCCGGAAACAGCGCTGTCGATCGGGTATCGCCCGCTGCCCGCGCCGTATCGGGCGTGCCTACAAGCGTAACGCGAAACCCCTGGTTGGCGAGTGCAAGCGCCGCGATCGCGCCGATATATCCGGGACCGGCAACGAGCACGTGCGGCGCGTCCCGCCGTGCCTCGGGCGCCGCATCGTCGGATATAATTTGGCTGTGTACGTGTTCGGTCATCGCCGACCTCTTCCTTTCCACCGCTTGCCGAACCGCAGCCGTCTCGTGAGCGCGGTCTGCTGTGGACGCTGCGCCTCGCAGACGACCACGCTTTAAATAAGCCTCGAAGACACGATCGACGACCACCCCGGCGCGGAGCGATCGCCGCAGTTTGCCGGCGCCTCATATTTAACGTCCGGCACCTTCGCGTCAGGCCGAGGCGGTGGCCGACGCCCGACCAGACAAGACGAGCCCTCAGTTGATCGCTCACCTGCGGCCCTGCGGAGGCCTCGCCCAGGCGCCGTGCGCGCCCGCCAGTGTGGCCGAATCTTCATTCGTGGCAACCCGGCCACATGCACCACCAATGTGCAGACATGCACATCGAACTTGTTGGACGGCTCCGCCGACGATCCTCTAGCAAGATGCCAGTCCAGCGAGTGACCGTCTCGGTCGGTGATGCGGGCTGAGGTTGGTACGGCGCTGGTCGCCGGCTGAGATCAAGTAACTTAGTTACGGAGAGTGAGAGTATGATGATCGGGGGACTGAAAGGATCATCCAGCAGACTGGCGATTGTAGCCGCTGCCGGACTTTTCGCAGGTGGCGCCCTCATGACGCCTGCACAGGCCGCTGACCTTGGCGGTGACTGCTGCGCGGATCTCGAAGAGCGCGTCGCAGAACTCGAAGCAACTGCAGTTCGCCACGGCAACCGGAAGGTCAAACTGACCCTTTCTGGCCAGGTCAACAGCGCGCTTCTCTACTTCGACGACGGCATCGACAGCGATGTCTACGTCATCGACAACGACGAATCTTCGACACGTATCCGTCTTGATGCAGTCGGCACTATTGCGCCGGGCGTCACCGCAGGTCTTGTGATCGAGTTTGACGTCGAGATCGCCGGCGGCTCGCGCATCGGCGGCTTCGATGGCGACGAAGGCGTTCAGCGTCCGGACGATGATGGCGACGGCATTCAGCTGCGCCGCGCAAACTGGTTCATTGCCGGCTCGGTCGGTAAAATTAGCATCGGCCAGGGTTCGATGGCATCGGACGGCGCGTTCGAAGTCTCCTTCTCGAACGCATGGTATGGCTCAGTCGGTTACGGCCTCGGTGTCACAAACATCGGCCCGTTCGTCGTCCGCAACCTGTCGGCAGCACTCGGCACGACCGTGACGTGGTACGCAGTTGGTACGGACAACGATACGTCCCGCCGCAACCGCGTCCGCTATGATTCGCCGACGTTTGCCGGCTTCACGCTCAGCGGCTCGGTTGGTGAAGACGACGAGTATGACGTTGCTCTGCGCTACGCCAACGAGTTCGGCGGCCTGAAAGTCGCTGCCGCAGCGGCATACCATGTCGACGAAGACGACAACGGTGCGAACGACACGACGGACATCGATCGCTGGGGCATCTCCGCAGCGCTGCAGTTCCAGATGTTCCACCTGCAGGGTGGTTACAGCACGCTCACCACGGAAAACGGTGCGGGCTCAGGCCTCACCGGCGATGTGTTCGAGCGTGACCACTTCTGGGTCGCCGCGGGTGTTCAGTTCCGTGCATCGAGCCTCGGCTCCACGGACATCACGATCGACTACATCGACAACGAGAACACCACGTTCGGTGCCAACGGAACGGTCGTCGATTACACGAGCTATGGCATCGGTGCCTCGCAGAACATCGACGCGGTCGGTGGAACGCTGTACCTCAGCTACCGTCGTCACGAGACAGACGTCAAAGCGGCGATCGGTACAAGCGCAGATGCGCTCGGCGTCGAGGACGAGTTCGACCAGATCACGTTCGGTATGCGCCTGAAGTACTAGGCCTGACGAACAGATCTCGTAGATCGGGAAAGGGCGTCCTTCGGGGCGCCCTTTTCTTTTGAGCGCCAGCTCGGCCGACAGCGAAAGCGCGGACCGCAACGGCCAAACTCGTCCATGCTCATGAATAGAGGGCCGCATCGAGACGCGTTGACCGCCGCTGATAAACGCGTCGCGCCAGACCAACCCGCGATTGTGAACCAGTCGCCCACCGGCGCGTGGTGTGCGGTCAAGTGCTGCGTTCAAGAACGCGTGGGGCATCCATTCAGCTGCGGCGGTGGCGCTTGGCTCTTCGTGAGACTGTGCACAGTCGTACCGGATGCAGCCTCCTTATCCACAAGCCACAATCAACTTCGTCAATTCTGCAACAGTCAGTGCATGTCCCTGCAAAGATCTTCATGCACCCGTTGCACCGACTCGGTCGAAGTCATACGGCGAACTCAGAAGTTCGGCCGGGGAGGTCATGTCTCCGCACAGGCCATGCGTTTCATCAGTTCCGTTGCGTCGCGTCCGACGGTGGTCGAATGGCAACCGTCGTGCTTGCCACACCACCGTTCCTTCCGGCTGCGCCAACCGCGCGCGCCGTCCGAACGGAACCGATGGAGAACGTGATGAGAACCGATCTCACAAGAACCACTAGCCGCCTAGCGATCGCAGCGGCATCTGCCGGGCTCCTGTTCGGCACGTCGACACTGACGCCCGCGCAGGCGGCTGACCTTGGCGGCGACTGCTGCGCCGACCTCGAAGAACGTGTCGCCGAACTCGAAGCAACCGCCGTTCGTCACGGCAATCGCAAGGTCAAACTTACCCTCAGCGGCCAGGTGAACACGGCGCTGCTCTATTTCGATGCTGGCTTCGACAACGACATCTACGTCATCGATAACGACGAATCGTCGACCCGTATTCGCCTCGACGCAGTCGGTACTATTCGACCGGGTTTGACCGCTGGCCTCATCATTGAATTCGATATTGAGGTCGCTAGCGGCAGCGACATTCTTGGCCCTGACCGCGATGAAGGTGTGCTTCGACCCGACGACGACGGCGAAGATATTCAACTTCGTCGCGCGAACTGGTTCGTCCAGGGCGAATTCGGCAAGATCTCCATCGGGCAAGGATCGATGGCCTCAGATGGCGCCTTCGAAGTATCGTTTGCGAATACATGGGTTGGGTCGGTTGGGTACGGCCTGTCAGTGACCAACGTCGGGAACTTCATCCTTCCGAATATTGGGGTGTCCTTATTTAATATTGGCACGGACTATGACGCGTCGCGCCGCAATCGCGTCCGATACGACAGCCCAACGTTCGGCGGTTTCACGATGAGCGCGTCATGGGGTGAGGACGACGAGTATGACGTTGCGTTGCGCTTCGCTCGTGAATTTAACGGGTTGAAAGTCGCCGCCGCCGCCTCGTACCGCGTAGATGAAGATGACGAAAACCTGTTCAGTGCGGGCGACGATATCGACGACTCTACCTCGTGGGGCGGCTCGATCGCATTCATGCACACGCCGTCAGGGTTTCATCTTCAAGGCGGTTATAACAACTACTCCGTCGACACTAACCTGCCGGCCGGTACTTTCGAGTTCCGAAACACGGAGCATTACTGGATCGCAGCCGGCCTGCAGTTCCGCGCTAGCTCTCTAGGCGTATCGGACATCACGGTCGAGTATATCCAGAATGATCACGAAGACTTCCAGTTTACGTTCGCCCCCGGCGGCCCAGGAACGGGCCCGATCGTCGATGACGAGGCGATGTATGAAAGCGTCGGTATCGGCTTCGCCCAGCAGATCGACGCGATCGGAGGCACGCTTTACGCCAGCTACGTCCACCACATGGCCGAGGCAACACTGACAAATGGGGCTGGCGCCACGGTCGTGCTCGAAGACGACTTCGATCAAATCACCTTTGGTATGCGCTTGCGCTACTAGGGGTCCTAGATAACGGAACAGAGAGGCGGCCTCCGGGCCGCCTTTTTTTGGATCAATAGGACGTGCACGGCGCATCGCAGGCGTATTTGCCGGGCTAGACACGCCACGCGAGTCCCGCGCTAACCCCTTGTTAACCCACGCGCCACACCCGTGCCTTTTCCGACACAGGCATGTGCAAAGCGGGGGAGACGTGTGTTGGCAACCTTGTCGCGACTCGCACGCAGACGTACCTCGCTCCTCACAAGACCGCGTAACGCGTGGTGCGTAGACCTCTGGTCACAACGCTTCGGGAGCACGCTCCCACCCCGCCGGTTCAATATTTCCGAGTTTTCGTAACTGCGTCCCGCGAGTGCGTACGAGCCCCGGCCAAGGCCAGCTTGTTCCGCTCGTTGCGGCCTGCCGCCCTCCAGCGTCGGGTCGTGTTCTGGAACATGGGAAAGATAAACTGGAGATCGAAATGGTTGGGGGATTTAAGAACACCTCAAGCCGGCTCGCCATCGCAACCGCCGCGACAGTGTTCGCTGGTGGCCTTGCGCTGACGCCCGCACAGGCGGCTGACCTCGGCGGGGACTGCTGTGCAGACCTCGAAGAGCGTGTCGCAGAACTCGAAGCAACGGCAGTTCGCCACGGCAACCGGAAGGTCAAGCTGACCCTCTCCGGCCAGGTCAACAGCGCCCTGCTCTACTTCGATGACGGCATCGACAGCGATGTCTACGTCATCGACAACGACGAATCGTCGACGCGTATTCGCCTCGATGCAGTCGGCACGATCCGCCCGGGTCTGACGGCCGGTCTCGTGATCGAATTCGACGTTGAGATTGCCGGCGGTTCCCGCATCGGTGGCTTCGACGGTGACGAGGGCGTTCAGCGCCCGGACGATGACGGCGACGGCATCCAGCTTCGTCGTGCGAACTGGTTCGTCAAAGGCGACTTCGGTAAGATCAGCATCGGCCAGGGCTCCATGGCTTCTGACGGCGCCTACGAAGTGTCGTTCTCGAACGCCTGGTACGGCTCGGTCGGTTACGGTCTCGGTGTCACGAACATCGGCCCGTTCGTCGTTCGGAACCACACGGCTGACGCGCAAGCAATTGACCCGAATGCCGGCAACGTCACTTGGTATGCGGTTGGCACTGACAACGACACGTCCCGCCGCAACCGGGTTCGCTATGACTCGCCGACGTTCGGTGGCTTCACGGCCAGCGCATCGTGGGGTGAAGACGACGAATATGACGTTGCACTTCGCTTCGCTCGCGAGTTCAACGGCCTGAAGGTCGCAGCCGCTGCCGCATACCACGTCGACGAAGACGACAACGGTCCGAACGGTACTGATGCGACGGATATCGATCGTTTCGGTATCAGTGCTGCAATGCTGCATACGCCGTCTGGTTTCCACCTCCAGGGTGGTTACAGCACGCTGACAATTGAAAATGGCGCAGGCTCGAATGCAGCAGGCGATATCTTCCAGCGTGATCACTACTGGATCGCAGCCGGTGTTCAGTTCCGCGCATCTTCGCTCGGTACGACGGACTTCACGGTCGATTACATCCACAACGACAACGAGTTCCTCTCCAACGGGAACACGGTTGTGGAGTACGACTCGATCGGTATCGGCATGTCGCAAGACATCGATGCAGTCGGTGGCACGCTGTACCTCAGCTACCGCTACCACGAGGCGGAAACGGTCTCTGGCGACGGCACCCTGTTCACAACGGGAACGTCGGACGAATTTGACCAGATCACGTTCGGTATGCGCCTGAAATACTAGGCTCTACCTGACAGATCGAATGGGAAGGGCGGCCCTCGGGTCGCCCTTTCTTTTTGTGGGGCTGCCTTTTGTCGTTCAACGCCCCAACGCCCGCCGCTCTGCGACCCCGCGTCCGCGCAATTCCATTGACAGAACCGCCGCCACCCCCACGTGAGCTTTGTTGCATCAGTGTCACACGTGCTGGATGTGTGCGGGAATTAACCTGCGATTTCCGATGTTTGCCTTAGTTTTCAACACGGTTGCGGTGCATGGCGTTCGCACGCATTCTCAGCGTGCGGCAGATGGTTGGTGGGGTCCCGAAATGGCTCGTTTGTGGGTGATCGGCGTAATGGCCGCGATGGCATTTTCCGTGTCATCGGCATACGCGTTCCAGGAAACCAATGAGCTGCCACCGCCACCCGGCGCCTCTTCAGCTGCGGACGACGCAGCGCCCGCCGCTTCGTCCGATCTTCCCCCTCCCTCCGATCTGTCGGTCGACGAGCTGCAGCTGGCCGTGCCGGATGCGCCGAAGTCGGATGGCAAAGGCACCGTCATCACGCTGCCGGGCGTCGGCACGATCGGCACGCTGCCAAAACTCGATTTCGGCCTCGAGCTGCTTTACGGCAACGAACCCGCAGCAGCCGATGCGCCCGAGGACGAGGATCTCGAGGGCGACCTGCGCATTCGCGGCTCCGTCAAACACAAGTTCTAGAGCGCCGCGCGCCTCGCCGCCCCTTGCCCTCGCGCCGCGCCGCCCGCCTCCCCTGCATGGGGACGTGGCGACGACGCCTGAATAACCCTTGCCAGATCGTAACGCCAAAACGGTTTGACGCCTTTGGGCTGCCGTCGAATTCCGCTAAGAGCAGGCGAGCCCGCGTAACGAACGGACCTGCCCCATGGCCATGACCGGCGACACCCCCGGCCGCATCGCAGCCGCAAGCGTGCACGTCTTCACCGCGCTCGGCACCGTGACGGCCCTGCTCGCGGCGATCGCGATCGTGAACGAGAACTGGCAGGCCATGTTCGCCTGGCTCGGCCTCGCGCTATTCATCGACGGAGTGGACGGAACGCTCGCGCGCCGGACGGAGGTTAAGGTCCGCATCCCGGATTTCTCCGGCGAGCGGCTCGACTGGATCATCGACTACCTCACGTACGTTTTTCTCCCCGCCTTCGCGCTGATCCAAGCCGGATACCTGCCGGGCCTCTGGGGCATCCTGCTCGCCGCGATCATGATGATCACGTCGCTCTACCACTTCTGCGACCTCGGAAATAAATCCGACGACGGCAACTTCGTCGGCTTCCCGGCGATCTGGAATATTATCGCGTTCTACGTCTTCGTGTTCGAGCCGGGCCTTGTCGTCACGTCCCTCGCGATCCTCGGGCTTTCCGCGCTCACCTTCGTGCCGCTCAAGTGGGTGCATCCCGTGCGCGCCCGCTGGGCCCGGCCGGTGACGCTGACGGTCACCGTCGTCGCCTGCCTCGCCGCGATCCTCGTGATGTTCCAGGGCTTCCCGGCGGCGACGTGGCTGCAGTGGATTCTCGCGCTCGGCGCGGTCTACCTCGTCGGCGTCAGCCTCGCCTTCGGTATGGCGCGCTAATGGCCGCGGCTGGCGAGGCCGACCCACGCGGGTTCTGGTATGTCTGGGGCCCGCTCGTGCGCATGGCGGCGCTGACCGCAGCACTGAACGCTTATCCGTTCATCCGCGCCCTTTTCAGCGAAGCGTGGGCGAACGCGGGCTGGGTCTATCTGTTTTACTCCGTCCCGCTCGGGCTCGTCCTTCTCGCCGTCGGGTTGGTCCTGTCCCTCAAGCGGCTCACGTAGACACGGGCTGCCTGAAACGCCACGCGTGCTGCCTGTCAGTCCGAGAGGATGGCGGTGTCGTCACCGCGGCGCATATGCGCGACCAGGCGAGGCGCGTCGCCAGCCTCCACGCGAGCCAGGCCACTTCCCCCGACGGCAGCCAACTCCGTGGTCACCGCTTCGGCCTCGGGCGTCTCGATCAGCAGACTGTCCAGCCGCCAGCCGATATCCGTCATGCCGGGCGCCGGATGCACCCCCTCAGGCCATTCGATCAGGGTCGGTAACAGGCCGCCGCGTGCGAGCAGGCCATCGTCAGCCACCGCGATGCGCCAGCGCAGCGCGCCCTCCGGCCGTTCCCGCGCCATCTCGATCGCCACCCCGGCGTCGTGCCGCGCGGCAGCGAGGCTTGCATCGAGGTCCGGCGTCGAGGCGACCCAGTGGTGCAGATACGGACCGCGCGTGCGCAGGCGTGTCTGTACGGTCGGATCATCGAGCGAGAACCACCGCGCCCGCTCGGGCACATCATCCGGGTTGACCGCGATGATCTCGACGTAGGTCCGCTCACCGATCCGCGCGATGCAATTGTGCGTTGCCATCAGCGCGTGGGCACCACCGCGTGGCACCTGCACATCGAGACGATCCCGCACCCACGCCATCCCGGCATCGAGCGTCTTTGCGGCGATCACCAGATGGTCGAACGTCAGCACCGGTGCGCTCACGACGGGATCCGCACGTACGAGCCGGGCGCATCCTCGAGCGCTTCGTACGGCCCCTCGCCCGGTGTTCGTGCCGCCACCATTTTCCCCGAGACCTGCCGCAGCCAGGTGATCCAGTCCGGCCACCACGACCCGGCGGTTTCCTCGGCGCCCGCCAGCCAGTCGTCGAGAGTGTCGGGCGCCATCCCGGCCGCGTTCGTCCAATACTGATACTTATTTTTCTCCGGCGGGTTCACGACGCCCGCGATATGCCCCGATCCGGCAAGCACGAAGCGGACATGCGCGCCGTCGCCGATGAGTTTGGCGCCGGTGTAGACCGAGCCCGGCGGCGCTATGTGATCCTCCCGCGTTGCGAGCTCATAGATCGGAATGTCCACCGCGCCGAGATCGAGCCGCCGCCCGGCGATCGTCATCTCGCCCTTCGCAAGGCGGTTATGCTGATAGAATTCGCGGAGATAAAAGGCGTGGTTGGCCGCCGGCATCCGCGTTGAGTCCTGGTTCCAGAACAGAAGATCGAACTTCATCGGCTTTTTGCCGAGGAGATAATTGTTCACCACGTACGGGTAGATCAGATCACCCGGGCGCAGCATGTTGAAGGCACCGGCCATCTTCGCGCCGTCGAGATAGCCGGTCTGCGCCATCATTTCTTCGACAGCCGCAATCTGTTCGTCATCGACGAACACCTGCAGGTCGCCAGCGCGTGTGAAATCAAGCTGCGTGGTCAGCAGCGTCGCGGAGGAAAACGGCCGGTTCTTGCGCTTGCGCTTGCCCGCTGCGAGCCATGCGATCGTGGTGCCGACGAGTGTGCCGCCGACACAGTAGCCGAGCACGTTGGCCTTCTTCCCATCGCAGATTTCTGAGGCCACCGACGCTGCCTCGAGCATGCCGCGCTTCATGTAGTCGGCGAACGTCACCTCCGCGAGCCGCGCATCCGGGTTGACCCAGGAGACGACAAACACCGTGAATCCTTGTGCCACGATGTACCGGATGAATGATTTTTCCGGCGTTAGATCGAGCACGTAGAACTTGTTAATCCATGGCGGCACGAGCAGGAACGGTCGCGCATGGACCACATCGGTCGTCGGGGCATACTGGATCAGCTCGAAAATCTCGTTCCGATAGACCACTTTGCCCGGCGAGACGGCAAGATCGCGCCCGACGACGAATGCGGCACGGTCGGTCTGAGTGATCTTGAGCACGTCCTCGGAGCGCGCGAGATCGTCGGCGAGCTGATGCACCCCGTCGATCAGATTTTCTCCGCTCGTGCGCAGGGTCTCGCGCACAACCTCGGGGTTCGTCACCGGAAAGTTCGATGGCGACAGCGCACCCGAGAGCACTCGGAGATAAAACGCTGCCTTGTGACGCGTGTGATCGTCGAGACCGGCGCTGTCCGCGACCAACGACTGCGCCCATTTTTCTCCGATGAGAAACGCCTGTTTCCAGAAATCGAAGTAGGGGTTGCTCGACCACTCCTCGTCCTTGAACCGCCTGTCGCCCGGAGCCGCCTCGACGACCGGCTCGACGTTCTGCCCCGTCAGCCGCGCGGACATATGGGCAAAAAGGTCGGCATAGTCGCGCATCAGCGCACCCTGCGCCTCGGCGAATGTGTCGGGTCGCTCCATCCAGCTCTGCAGCACTTCGACGAAGAGGCTGGCGACATGGCCGAGGTCCTCGCTCTGCTGCACCTGTCCCGGCACGTCCTGCGAACGCTCGGCGATCGATCCGACGAGCTTGGTGCCGTCGTCGACTGCCCGCGCGAGATTCTTAGCGAACACTTCCGGATCGAAATCGGCAAGCAGCGCCTCGGTATCCAGTGTCGGGTCTGCTCGGTCGGACATGGCGGGCTCGCTCGGGTTGATCGTTGGGCGCGCAACGGGCGTGCCGGTGGTCGTGCTCCGGCCACATCGCCGGTCTAACCGCTTTGCTCGGCGGCAGGTGCGCGAACTCGTGATCCGGAAGGTCGCGTCGAATCGCGTAGGTCTGATGTGCATACGACGATAGAGTGCTCGACGATGCAACGCCCCGCCCACCATCGCTGTCCGCCGCACGCCGGTGCTCGTCGGCCCGATCTGAGTGGGCCTGCGCGCCCACCCGGAGGCTCCGCAGCGCCGCGGCGTGCAACATGCGTGCGCGGGGTCGGCATACGCATCGCGGTGTGCGCCGCGAGCCTGCTGCTCGCCGGGTGCGCCGCGACCAATCTCGTCTATCCGAGCACCGCCAACATCGACCGCGTGCCGTCAGGAACCCTGTCGCCTGCCGAAGCCGAAGCGGTCATCGACGATCTTCAGAAGAGCGCCAACCCGGGCGAGCCGAAGCCGGTGCTCCAGTCGTCGACGGGCGGCTGATCAGGACCGGCAGCCGAGCGGAGACCGAGCGCTAGCGATCCGGCGATCGCCCGGTTGCTCGACGCAGGTCAACCGGTTGGTCGTCGCCCGCGATCGCCTCTGGACGCGCAAATTCGGCGTTTTCCTTGGCACGCTTTGCGTCTCGCAGCGTGCGCCGAAAGCGGGCATAAGCGCGCCGGTGCGCTGCCCAGCGCGGGTCGAATCGGGCACGTCCAGCGCGAGCGTGGCCGACGGCGTCGAGGCGCGGAGGCGTTACGCTGATGGCGTGCCTCAGGCGCGTTTGGTTGGCTTGCGCAACGGCCGGTGCATCGGGCGATGCGACGGTCGGAAAAAGGGGAGCAAAACCGCGATGACGAAGCCACTCAGAGTCGGCATTGCCGGGCTTGGCACCGTTGGCGCGGCGACGGTCGATATCCTCACCCGGCGGGCAAACCGCATTACCGAACGCCTGCCCCAGCCCATTTCCGTCACCGCCGTAAGCGCGCGGGATCGGAGCCGCGATCGCGGCGTCTCGCTCGAGGGCATGACGTGGTTCGACGATGCGGTTGCGCTCGCGCGCAGTGGCGAGATCGATATCTTCGTCGAGTTGATCGGCGGCGAAGAGGGCATTGCCCGTGAAAGCGTGGAGGCCGCGCTCGCAGCAGGCGTGCATGTCGTCACGGCCAACAAGGCGCTTCTCGCCCACCATGGGACCGCACTCGCCACTGCCGCAGAGAAAAATGATCTCGCACTCAAGTTCGAGGCAGCGGTCGCGGGCGGCATTCCCGTTATCAAGGCAATGCGCGAGAGCCTCCTCGCAAACGACGTGCGCGGGCTCTACGGAATCCTCAACGGCACCTGTAACTATATCCTCTCCCGCATGACCCGCGAGGGCGGCGCGTTCGCCGACATCCTCGCGGAAGCACAAGCAGCGGGCTACGCCGAGGCCGACCCGACATTCGACATCGGCGGCTTCGATGCGGCTCACAAGCTCGCGCTGCTAACCAGTCTGGCGTTCGGCGCGGAGGTCAGCTTCGAGAACGTCTACGTCGAGGGGATCGAAAAGATCGACGCGGCCGATATCGATGCGGCGCGCGATCTCGGCTTCCAGATCAAGCTGCTCGGCGTGGCCCGCGAGACTACGGACGGGATCGAACAGCGCGTCCACCCGGCGATGGTCCCCGTGGATGCAGCGATCGCAGGTGTCAACGGCGTGACAAACTGTGTCGCGATCGACGCTGAGCCCGTTGGCGAGGTGCTGCTGGTTGGCCCCGG
>JBCBJG010000022.1:0-21170 GCA_038523655.1 Pseudomonadota bacterium
ACGCGCTTGTTGTGGCGGAACGCTTCGGCGCACTCTGAGCCCCGTTGCGATGGTTGCGAGCACATTATTGCGTGTGGCTCTGGCGAAACGCTTTCTATGGAAATTTTGTTGGTAAGTCGTTGAAGACTTTGTTTCCGTTGCGACTCTCGTCACTGCTGCACGATGAAATGCGGCCTGGTTGGGACCTCGCGATGAAACGCGCTGGAATTACGTCCGCGATCACTACCGGATTGATGGTCGGCACACTGTTTGCGCCAATGGGTCATGCCAGCGAGCCGACGCCGCTTCCGCCCAGCGTGAATTGGGGCGGCTTTTACGCGGGTGTACACGGCGGCATCTCGAATGGTGAATTCGACGGCATTTTTGACGAGGCGGGGACCGAGCCTTTCACGACATTCCAGAGTTTCAACACGCAAGATGTTCATGCTGGACTTCAGGCTGGAGCCGCGATCGACGTGCGCGGGCTGGTTTTTGGCATCGAGGCCGACATCACGTGGGGTGGCGCGAACGGTGCCTTTGTCGACGGCGAGGACGATACCCAGCGCGTGCGTATCGACCAGCTTTCAAGCGTGCGCGGGAAGTTCGGCGCCGCCGCGGACAAGATGTTCGTCTACCTAACGGGCGGCATCGCCTTCACAGAGACGACGCTGGTCGTGGAAAACGGTGAAGACCGGCTGACACTGGCGGACACAGGCTTCGTCTACGGCGCGGGAGTTGAGTACATGCTTGCGCCCGGGGTCAGCATCAAAGGCGAAGTGCTACGCTTCAAATTCGACGAGTACATCCGCTCGACGGATATCGTCGATAACGGCAACAGCGCCATCGACGATTTGAATGACGGGGATGACGATGACTTCTTCGCTTTCGACGGTCTCAACGTCGCGCGGATCGGGGTCAATATTCGCCCGGGCGCGTTCCGACATGGTGGGTTCGGGGGCTATCAAACCAATTCGGCGGCGGACTTCTCGGGCATCTATGTCGGCGGAACGATCGGGTATGGCGATACGACCGTCAGCGGTGTTTTCGATACCGCCGGCGGCCAGGGCGCTCCCGAGTTCCGGTTCTTCGACATGAAATCGGTGAACGGCTCCGTTGCCGCCGGAATGAACGTCCAGAAGGGCGCGATGCTGCTCGGCGTCGAGGCCGACTATATGTGGAATGGCTCGGGTGACGCGGTCATCGACGGTGAAAACGATTTGCAAGAGCTCGATGCCGACTGGCTGGCGACAGCGCGCGCGCGGCTCGGCGTCGTCAATGACCGGATGCTGGTCTATGCGACGGCGGGTTTCGCGCTCGGCGAACTCGATCTAATCGTCGAGAACGGGACGGACTCGCTCACGCTCAGCGGTGTCGGAATCGCCTACGGCGGCGGTGTCGAATACCAGTTCACCCCAGCTGTCTCGTTGAAGGCCGAATACCTGCGCATCACCTTCGACGAGGGCTCCGCCGGCGATGAATCAGAGATCGAAAACCTCAACGATGGCGATGAGGACGACAGCATCTCGTTCACCGGCCACGATATCGTGCGCGTGGGTGTCAACGTTCGCCTCAACGGCCTGCTCGGGCGCTAGTCGCTCGGATCGGACCCGGCGTTGAGCCGAGCGCGGAGTTCGCGCTTGAGGATCTTGCCGTAGGCGCTTCTGGGTAATTCGTTCAATTGGATGTAGCGCTTCGGCCGCTTGAAACGGGCGATATGCTCGCGGCAACGAGCATCGAGCGCTTCAGTATCAAGCTGTCCGGGATCACGGCCAACCACGAACGCCACGACTTCTTCTCCCCAATCGGCGTGCGGTGCGCCAACCACCGACACCTCCGCAACGTCGTCGTGACGAAGCAGGACCTCCTCTACCTCGCGAGGATAAATATTCGATCCGCCGGAGATGATGAGGTCCTTGGAGCGGTCGAGCAGCGTGAGAAAGCCTTCACGATCGAGCACGCCCACATCGCCGGTGTGGAGCCAACCGTCACGGATGGCGTCGGCAGTTGCGGCTTCATCGTGCCAGTATCCGCGCATCACCGGCGCACCACGCGCGCAGATTTCACCCGCCTCACCTGCAGGGAGAGAATTTCCTTCCGCGTCGCGCACCGCCACTTCGACGACCGACTGAGGGAAACCGGCTGACCCGATGATCTCGCGCCACCGCGGGTGCGCGCGATCGGCGTACCACCGCCTCGAAAGACCGGTGATGCACATCGGACTTTCGCCCTGGCCGTAGAGTTGCGCCAGCTTTGGGCCAAGCGTGTCGAGTGCAACCTCGACGTCGGCAACGTGCATTGGTGCCCCGCCGTAGACGATCGTCTTGAGATTCGTGAGGTCGGCGGCTGCGGTCGCGGGATCGCGGACCAGACGGTTCACCATGGTCGGAGCGGCAAACATGGTCGCGCCCGGCCAGTGCCCGACCAGCGCGTGGATTTCACCGGGCGAAAAGCCACCGCTTTCCGGGATCACCTGGACCGCCCCCGCCATGATGTGAGGCACGATGTAAAGCCCGGAGCCGTGGGACAGCGGGGCGGCGTGGATGATGCTGTCTGTCGGGGCGATCTGATCGATGTCCACGAAGTAGCTCGTGGCCATCGCGACGAGGTTCGCGTGGGTCAGCGTCGCGCCTTTCGGGCGGCCCGTCGTACCGGAGGTGTAAAACAGCCAGGCGGGATCATTCGGCTGCGGCGGCGCATGCCGGGGAGCCGGCTCCGTTTTGCAGAGCGCTGCAAAAGCACCATCGGCGACATTGAGCGCGATCAGGGCGCTATCGGCTTCCTGACCGGCGGCGATCGCGGCGGCTTCGGTACCCGGACCGTAAAGCAGCACCGACGCCCCAGCGTGGTCGAGCATGTACGCGAACTCACGGGCGTGGAGCTTCGCGTTCATTGGCACGGGTATCAGCCCGGCGCGCCAGCACGCGCCGAGCGCAACGATGTATTCCGGCGTGTTCGGCAGGATCATCGCGACGCGATCCCCCGGAGTGAGATCGAAATGGTCGATCAGACCAGTCGCGAGCCCGTCGGCGCTGCGGACCAACTCCTGATAGGTCATAAGCATCTGATTGCCGAGTGCGATCGCCGGGCGCTGCCCGAAGGCGGTCGCTGCCCGGCTGAGCAGGTGATGAAGCTGGGGCATACGCCCTCCTGCGCTCTCTCAGGCTACGCCGGTTCCGTTAGCCGCGGCGTGTTCTCGGCCGCGTCAAAGGAGAATCGGGGCCGGCGAAGTCTCCGTCCGGCGTGTGAGAAACGCCCCACACCCGCATTGCTCTCGACTACCAGCTAACCGGGTCCCGGGTTGATCGTCTACGGCCTGCCCCCTAGGTCTGGTCGTCGCGGGGGAACCACGGTTCAGACAAGGCTCGGCATGAGCGCACTCGACGCACTTACGAGCGGGCCGGGCGGGTCGATCGCCCTGCTGATTTTCGGGCTGATCCTGCTCGGCATCGCGGGTGATCTCGTTGTGCGGGGTGCCGCATCGCTCGCGTCGCGCATGCGTATCCCGGACATGGTGGTCGGCCTGACGATCGTCGCCTTCGGCACGTCTGCGCCCGAGTTGCTTGTCGCGCTGCAATCCGCGCTGGTCGGGGAAGAAGCCGTCGCGCTCAGCGCTGTGGTCGGCAGTAATGTCGCCAATATCCTGCTCGTGCTAGGTGTCCCCGCGCTGATTGCCGGCACGTCGTGTGACCAGCCGCTGGTGCGGCGGAACTACGTGTTCATGCTCGGCGCGACGATCCTGCTGATCGTGCTGATGTTTCTTGGGCCGATCGGGCAGCGGGAGGGAATGATCCTCGTCGGGCTGCTGCTCGCGTTCATCGTGATCTCGCTGATCCGCACGCGCGGCCTCGAAAGCACCGCCGACGTTGGCGAGGTGCCGGACATGCTTTCCGGCGGCAAGACAGCACTGTTCCTGTTGCTCGGGATCGCCGGGCTGCCGGTTGGCGCACATTTCACGGTCGATGGCGCGCTGGCGACGAGCGATCTTTTCGGACTGCCGAAGGAGGCCGTCGGGTTGGTCGTGCTCGCGCTCGGCACGTCGCTGCCGGAACTGGCAGCGGCGACCGCGGCTGCCTTTCGGCGTGAGTCCGGGTTGATCATCGGCAGCGTCATCGGCAGCAACATCTTCAATATCCTATCGATCGTCGGCATCACGGCGCTCGTCGTGCCGCTTTCGCCGGGCCCGCATATGCTGTCGGTCGACGCCTGGATCATGATCGCGGCGACGCTCCTGCTCGGGCCATTCGCGATGCAGCGCTCGACGATCACGCGGACGGCCGGGCTGTTTTTCCTCGTGCTCTACGGCGCGTTCGTCTACTTCGCGTTCGCTGGCTAACGACCAACGTTTCCTGGCGACTGGTTCCTTGCGGGCGCCGGCGAAGAGCGTCGGCTGACGAGGTGCCGGCCAGCGGGGGAAAGGGGAGGGGGGAGCCGATGACCGAACGGAATAAAACGCTATGACGGAGAATAATCCGCAGGTGGCAATCGTCACCGGCGCGGGCAAACGCATTGGCCGGCAGATCGCGCTTTCGCTCGCGCAGGCGGGCTGGGCCGTCGGCGTGCACTACAATATTTCAGCGGGCGATGCCGAAACGGTGGTTGCGGAGATCAAGGCAGCGGGCGGCGAGGCCGTGGCGATCGCCGCAAATTTGGCGGAAGCCGGCGCCGTCGACGCAATCGTGCCGCGATGCCGCGATGCGCTCGGGCCACCGAGCCTGCTGGTGAACAATGCATCGCTGTTCGTCGGTGACGAGGTCGGCACGCTCGGCCGCGAGCTGTGGCACCAGCACATGGACATCAATCTGCAGGCGCCGGTGTTCCTCGCCGAGGCGCTCGCGAACCAGCTGCCAGACGGCGTCGCAGGCAATGTCATCAACATCATCGACCAGCGCGTCTGGAAACTGACGCCGATGTTTTTTTCCTACACCCTGTCGAAAAGCGCGCTCTGGACGGCGACACGGACGCTCGCGCAGGCCCTGGCGCCGCGGGTGCGCGTGAACGCCATCGGGCCGGGCCCGGCGATCCAGTCGATCCACCAGACCGACGAGCAATTCAGTGAGCAGTGTCAGTCCACCCCGCTGCATGTCGGAACCAGCCCGCACGAGATCGCCGCAGCCGTCCTGTTCCTGCTTGACGCTCCCGCCATGACCGGCCAGATGATCGCGCTCGACGGGGGGCAGCACCTTGCGTGGCAAACGCCCGACGTCGAGTATGACGCTTGACGCCGGAGAGAAGGCCTCGCGCATGAACACGCATATGCCTCCCTCGAAGATCGGGCCGAAGAGCGGTCATCGCGACATCGTACGCGGGGCCGACGCAGGTGCCGGCACACGCCACACATTCGTGCGCGATCTTGAGATCACAACCTTCGTCGGCGTGCACGAGCACGAGAAGCAATCGCCGCAGCGGGTCATTGTCTCCATCGACCTCACGGTCATGGAGGAGGGCCGCGTCGAGGATGACCATATCGACGAGGTCGTTTGTTACGAGAAGCTGATCACTCGGGTGAAGGCGATCGCGGCCGAGCGGCATTTCAACCTGATCGAGTTGCTGGCGGAACGTTTTGCGGAGACGGCATTCGTCGATCGCCGCGTGATCGGCGCGCGCGTGCGGATCGAAAAGCCTGAAGCGTTCAGCGACGCACATTCCGTCGGGATCGAGATCGAGCGGATCCGCGATACCGCGTAACGCCCAAGCCGATTGTGCTTGCACCAGCCGCCGTCACGCCGGGGCTCCCCGTCAGCACTCGTTATGCTGAGCACGAGTGCTGCCGAAGGGCGTCTGCCGGCCATTCCGGTTGCCGGCGTTAACGGTTTGCTCACCAGTCTTTAACGAAGTCTTGGTATTTCTCCCTGAGCCGCCGACGCGCGAACCGGGAGAGCCTTTACCGATGCAATTTGCGATTTCCTCCGTTGCGAGCGCCAAGCTCGCGGCCCTCGTACTGCTCGCTGCGAGCGTGTTCGCGGCGCCGGCAGAAGCGGCACAGCGCAAGCTGGCGCTCGTGATCGGCAACGATGCCTACGAGGAGATCTCCAAGCTCGAGAAGGCGGGCAACGACGCCACTGCGATGTCGACAAAGCTCGAGCAAATCGGCTTCGAGGTCACCACGGCGAAGGACATCGGCCGGCGCGCCATGAGCCGTGCCGTGCGGGAATTTGAAAAGCAGATCCGCCCCGGGGACCTCGCGCTGTTCTTCTATGCGGGCCACGGGTTCTCGGTATCCGGTCAGGATTTCCTCCTGCCGGTCGATATCCCGCAGGCGGGACCGGGTGATGAATCTCTGGTCCGCGACGAAGCGTTCCTGACGAACGATCTGGCGGATCGGTTTCTGAAAGCCGGGGCCAAAACCGCAATCCTCATCCTCGACGCCTGCCGGGATAACCCGTTCGCACAACCGGGAAAGCGTTCGCTCGGCGGCACGTCCGGCCTGACGAACCAGCCGCTCGGTGAGGGTATTTTCGTCCTCTATTCGGCAGGGCAGTACCAGTCAGCGCTCGATACGATGGGTCCTGGGGACGCCAATCCGAACTCGGTGTTCACCCGCGCACTGCTCGAAAAACTGGAAACGCCCAACCTCTCGATCGTCGACATCGCCAAGGCAACGCAGGTGTCGGTGCGCGATCTTGCGCGGCAGGTAGGCCATACGCAGCTTCCGTCGTACTACGACCAGATCATCGGCTCGGTCCGCCTCAACCCGGGCACCGCACCGACGGCCGGCGGCGGCACACAGCGCACCTTCACTGAGGGCAAGACGGCGCTCGTGCTGCCGAAGATCGATCCGGCACCGCGGCCTGGAAAAGCGCAGCCGATCGCCAGTTTTTCACGCTCGAACCAGGGCTGGCAGGTCACCGTCTCCTTGCCGGAGCCGGCAATCCAGTTCGGATACCGCACCGAGGCGCAGGGCCCATTCACCGTCACCGGGCTCATGCCGGCGCTCGACCCGCGCACCGGTCAGCGCATGCCCGTCACATGGTTTTCCCTCCCCGGCGACCATCCATCAGGCGATATCTACGTGACGTGGCGGGACAAGCGCGGTGAGGAAGCCGGCGTGTTCCCGATCGCGTTTTCGCCGGACAGTGCGTTGCGGTCCGGGCAAAAAACAATCCTTGAGCAACTCTGGACCGCGTGGGTCGCGTTTCCGGACGGCAACCGGGGGCTGATGTATTTCACGCATCTGATCAGCTACCGCTGCGGCGTTGCACGTGTCGAGTACGCGTTCGACAAGTCCGGGAAGTTCAGTGAGTGGGCGCTGCCCAAATGCGATCCGGACAATCCGCATGCGGTACCGAGCAACGCGCGCATCTATCGCAAAATTCCGCGTGGCGCTTCCACTGCCCAGGTGCGCGTCACATATTTCGACGGCGCGGTGAGCCCGGTTCGGAATTTCACGATCCGCTGACGACACGCGACCGGCCCGGTTGCCAATGTGGGGAGACGCCCGATGAATAATCTCCGTGCGGGGATCACCCTGCTTGCGGGTGTCACACTGATTGTGGGCGCGACTACGCCTGCGGCCGCGGGGGGGAGCCTCGTCTCGCCGGAGAGTGTCGTCGAGCGGCTTTCGCAGGGTGGCAAGCCGGCCGGGCCGCGCACGCGCAGCCTCTCCGGCAACGCGGACGCGAACGCCGGGCCGTCGGCCGGAGTGAAACTGCGCTCGATCATCGGCAAGCTTCGCGCGCCGGGGTTCGCGCCGAAGGTCGTGACGAGTGCGGCCGAACGCGAACAGATCCGTGAGACCGTCGAAGCGCAGGGACTGCCGTCGCTCGACGTGGAGATCACGTTCGCGACCGGCTCGTCGGAGATCCGCGCCAAGTCGCGGCCCGATTTGGTCACGCTCGGGCTCGCGCTGCGTGATCCGCGGCTCAAGGACCGCACGATCATGGTGATCGGCCACACGGATGCGCGCGGCAGTGACGCGGCAAATCTCGCGCTCTCGCAACGGCGAGCGCAAGCGGTGCGGAAGTTTCTCGTCGATACGTTTCGGCTAGACGCCAACAACCTGCTGGCCGTCGGCTATGGCGAGGAACAGCTGAAGGATCCGAGCCAACCTGCCGGCGAGGTCAACCGGCGGGTTCAATTCGTGAACCTCGCGAACTAGACGCGTTATGCGTGGTTGCCGCCGGTAAACCCGACGGCTCCCGCCCCGCTCAGCCCTTCGGACACAACTCGAACGCGCGGGTCAACGCGGACGAGTGGTCGTCGAACTGGGCGATTGGGCGCCCGCCTTTCGCATATTTCGCGATGTAGGCATCGGCCTGCGCACTTTCGTAGCCGGGCCGCACGGCGAGCGCGGTGTAGTGCACCATCTGGTCGGCCGCGGTCGCGCGGATCAGCAGTCCGCGACCCTTTTTGTCGAACTCGGCTGTCCAAACCCGGCAGGCATCACCCGCGGGCCGAAGCTGCGACGTGTTTGCCTGCGCGATGCGCGTAGTCTTGTCGTCGCGCGGCAAACTGGCGGTCTGCCCATCGGCAGGGTCCGGTGTCACGGCCGGACGGTTCTTGCAGTAAATCTTGCGGAAGCGCACGGCGACCTGCTCGATGTCGTTAGAGTAGCCGCGGTCGCTCGGGGACCATTTCTTCGTCAGGTCAGTGAACGTGACCGGGCGGTTGAAGCCGCGCGCCCACGGCAGCATCCAGTCCTGGACCTTGCGGGTGCGCTTGGCGACCGGGCGGTCGATCCGCACGCCGGAGTACATCTTGATGTGCTGGATGTGCGCGCGCACGCCGTCGCTCACGCTGCGGAAGAACTCGCCGCGCACGCCGCCACCGGTCGCTCCGATGCCGGCGAAGTTGTTCTGGTTCGGGCGCACGTCGCCCCATGAGCCGTTAGCGCGTTTGTATTTCAGATAGTTCGTCTCGACGATCATCTGAAAGAACGCGTAGTCCCAACGGATACCGAGATCGATGCCGTGGCGCTTGTACTCAGCGCCGACGCTCTGGAAACGCTTCGGCAGGCGCTTGTTTCGCCGCTTGAGGAACGCCATCAGACGCGCCGGCGTCACGCAGGCGGGAACCGTGTTCTTTCCGGAAAGCTGGATCGCCGGCGTCACGGCGGCCGTCGAAAGGGTCGCGGGCAAAGCAACGACAGCGACAGCTGTAAGACTGAGAAGTGCGGCGTGCGTGCGCAACTGCATGGCGAAATCCCCCAAAACCCAACGCGGTACCAAACGGCCGCTGGAGACGACGGCCGATGCCTGCGTGATCCGCAGGCGACCACATCGTCCTGTTGCGTGGTTAAGGAAGTGTTTGTTGCGGCAGCATTTTGACCACCTGAGCGAGATGGCTTCGGCACGGCGGTATGCGCCGACGACGGGTTGTGGACGGCGCCCGCTGAGGTGGCGCCGCGCGGGGCGCCCGGCTTGTTCCGGTTTCGCTACGCGCCCATAACAGCCTCATGAACCGCCCCGACCACCCGAGCGACGACGTCGACCTCCCCGCCATCGGAGGGACCGACGATACGCATGCGGACGAGCGCGCAGTCGACGCGATGCGCGAGCCCGCAGATCGTGCATCGGATGACTTACCTGCGGAAGCAGACGGGCCGCAGCCGACCGGGCCAAGCGTCATCGCATCCTACGTGAAGACCGCACCTGCCGGGCCGGGCGTCTATCGGATGCTCGATACCGCCGGGGAGGTGCTGTACGTCGGCAAGGCCCGCAGCGTGAAAAAACGCATCCAGAGCTATGCGCGCATCGGCGGCCAGTCGAACCGGATCGCCCGGATGATCCTCGCAACGGCCGCGATGGAGTTCGTCACGACCCGGACGGAGTCGGAGGCGCTGCTGCTCGAAGCCAACATGATTAAGCGGCTGCGGCCGCGCTACAACGTGCTGCTGCGGGACGATAAATCGTTTCCGTATATCCTCATCGGCTCGGACCATGAGGCGCCGCAACTGTTGAAGCACCGAGGCGCACGCAAGCGTAAGGGAGACTATTACGGACCCTTCGCATCAGCCGGCGCGGTGAACCGGACAATCAACACACTGCAGCGCGCATTTTTGCTCCGTTCATGCTCGGACAGTGTCTACGAGTCGCGTACGCGCCCGTGCCTGCTCTTTCAGATCAAACGCTGTGCCGGGCCGTGTACCGGGGAAATCAGCCCGGAGGATTATGCAGGCCTGGTCGATCAAGCACGCGCGTTCCTGCGCGGGCGAAGCAACACCGTGCGCGATAAACTCCATGCGATGATGCAGAGCGCATCGGACGCGATGGAATACGAGCAGGCCGCGCGGTACCGGAACCGGTTATGGGCGCTGAGCCACGTCACGTCCCATCAGGGCATCAATCCGCAGGGTATCGAGGAAGCCGACGTGTTCGCTGCGCATCAGGACGCCGGGCAAGTCTGCGTTCAGGTCTTTTTCTTCCGCAGTGGGCAGAACTGGGGCAACCGCGCCTATTATCCGAAGGCGGACAAGACGATCGATATCGCGGATGTTCTCGAAGCATTCGTTGCGCAGTTCTACGACGACAAGCCGCCACCACGTGCGATCCTGCTGAGCCATGAGGTGGCAGGTGGCGCGCTGCTCGCCGAGGCGCTCTCGACCAAGGCGGAGAGGAAAGTATCCGTGAGCGCGCCCCAGCGGGGCACCAAACGCGAACTGGTCGACCATGCGCTCTCGAACGCGAAGGAGGCGCTCGGCCGCAAACTCGCTGAGACGAATTCCCAGCGCCGACTGCTCGAAGGTGTGCGCGATGCTTTCGGGCTCGACAAGGTGCCACGCCGGATCGAGGTCTACGACAACAGCCACATCCAGGGGACAAATGCGGTCGGCGCGATGATCGTCTCCGGCCCAGAAGGGTTCGCGAAGGCGCACTACCGCAAGTTCAACATGGACAACGAGGAGCTGACGCCTGGCGACGACTTCGGGATGATGCGCGAGATGTTGACCCGTCGGTTCAAGCGGCTCGTCAAGGAGCACGGCGACGAGCCGGCGCAGGCGACGACCAAGGCAGACAGCGCCACGGCGGCCGACAGTGACGAAGCAGATGCCGTGCCCGCGATCGGTGATGCGACCGTGCCCGCGTGGCCCGACCTTGTGCTGATCGACGGCGGCAAGGGTCAGCTCTCCTCCGCCACGGCCGTGCTGGAGGAACTCGGTGTCGCCGATCGCGTGCCCGTCGCCGGGATTGCCAAGGGGCCGGACCGGGATGCCGGGCGTGAGCATTTCTATACCCCCGACGGGCAGACGTTCATGCTCGAGCCCCGCGATCCGGTGCTCTATTTCGTCCAGCGGCTCCGCGACGAGGCGCACCGCTTCGCCATCGGCAGTCATCGCGCCCGGCGCAAAAAGGCAATCGCGCAAAACCCGCTCGACGAGATCGAAGGCATTGGCCCGACGCGAAAACGCGCCCTGCTTCAGCATTTCGGCTCGGCGAAAGCGGTGAGTCGCGCAGGCGTCGCGGATCTTACCGAGGTCGAAGGCATTTCGTCCTCAATGGCGCAGACCGTCTACGACTTCTTCCACGAGGCTGGCGGCTAGCGATCCCCCGCGCCTTTCCGGATCGAGCGCAGGTGTGGTCGCTTCATCCACTGTCATGCGATCACGTCGCCGTGTCGGTCAATTGACGGCCTCGGCGGTGGATGGTACGTCACGCGACCCGACGTAACGCGTCGGCAGGAGGCCGTGCTCCCAAAGGGCGTTCCGATGACCGTGAACACCGTCGAGCCGAAGGTGAAATGGGTGGCGCTCAGCGTCCCCAATTGCCTGACGTACGGGCGCATCCTCGTCGTGCCGATCATGGCGGCGTGCTTCTTCCTGCTCGAGGGCAACACGGCAAACTGGATCGCCGTTGGCCTGTTCGTGGTTGCGGCGGTGACCGATTTTTTCGACGGATATCTCGCGCGGATCTGGGAGCAGCAGTCATCGCTCGGCCGGATGCTCGATCCGATTGCCGACAAGCTGCTGGTCGGGATCGCACTGTTGATGCTCGTCGGCGAGGGGATCATTGGTGACTGGTCGCTCTGGGCGGCAATCATCATCCTCAGCCGTGAGATCCTCGTCTCGGGACTGCGTGAATATCTGGGCCAACTCGCCGTGAGCGTGCCGGTCACCGAGCTCGCCAAGTACAAAACCACGATCCAGATGATGGCGATCGGCATCCTGCTTAGCGGGCCCGCGGGCGACGACATCTGGATTTATACGTCCACGGTCGGGCTGACGCTGCTCTGGGCCGCAGCGCTCGTGACGCTGTACACCGGCTATGACTACTTTCGTGCCGGGCTGCACCATGTGCTCCAGCATGATCAATAGGTCGGTTGCGTTCGGAGACGTTACGTGAAGCTGCTCTACTTCGCTTGGGTGCGGGAACGGGTCGGGCACGGCGAAGAGGACGTGTCGGTCCCCGCCGATGTCGACACGGTCGGGGCACTGATGCGCTGGTTGTCCGAACGCGGGGACGGATACGCCGCGGCTTTTGCCGAGGCCGGAAAGGTGCGTGCCGCGGTCGATCAGGCACATGTCGGGCCGGATGCCGATATTCGCGATGCCCGTGAAGTCGCGTTCTTCCCACCGGTGACGGGGGGCTGAGCATGGCGGACAGGCCGCACGCGGGATATTCCTCAAGCGTCCAGGAAGCGGATTTCGATCTCGCGCGCGAAGTCGATGCGATGCGCGACGGGCGCACGGATATCGGCGCGGTGGTGACGTTCACCGGAACTGTCCGCGACATGCACGGCGACACGCAGATCGCCGATCTGACGCTCGAGCATTACCCGGGCATGACGGAGAAGGCGCTCGACGCGCTCGCGCGCGACGCGGCGGCTCGCTTTCCCCTCCTCGGCTGCCGGATCGTCCACCGGGTCGGCACGATGCGTCCCGGCGACAACATCGTCCTGGTTGTCACCTGCTCGGCGCACCGGCAGGCGGCGTTCGACGCCGCGATGTTCATGATGGACGATCTGAAGATGCGGGCACCGTTCTGGAAGAAAGAGACGCGGGCCGTCGATGGTGCCTGGCAAGGCGCGTGGGTGGATGCGCGCGAGAGTGATGCACAGGCTGCTGCGAAATGGGCCGACGCCTCGCCCCGCCCGATTGCCGCCGACGCGGACGGTTGATCTGCGTCACGGATGGCTAAATTGACGTTCACGCAGGACCGATGACAGCCGGCAGGACTCCCCGGCTGAACGGCACAAGTGCTGACAGTACACGAGGCCGATGGGATCGTATGCGAAGCGAAGAAACGGCAGCCGATGGCGGCGTTCGTATTGCGCCGGAAAAGCCGACGCAGGTCGACGTCATCGCGATGATTGCTGCGCTCGACGATCTACAGCGTGCGCTCTACCCGGCGGAGAGTAATCATCTCACGCCGCTCGACGTCCTGTCGTCAGACCAGACAGTCTTTCTGACCGCCCGTGACCCGCGGGGCAGACTGCTCGGGTGCGGCAGCGCGCTGCTCCATGACGGCTACGGCGAAATCAAGCGGATGTTCGTCTCGGACGACGCCCGCGGCGTGGGGCTCGGTGCGCGCATCGTCGGTGCGCTTGAAGCGGCCTTGCGCGAACGCGGGATCGCCTGCGCGCGTCTGGAAACGGGCATCTACCAACCGCACGCGATCCGGCTTTACGAGAAATGCGGCTACACGAGCCGCGACCCGTTCGGCAGCTATGCGCCGGATCCTCTCAGCGTCTTCATGGAAAAGCGGCTGGGCTGATGTACGGCAGCCGAACAGCCTTGCCGCACCGGTCCGCCCGGTTGAGACCACTGAGTGCCCGACCTCAGGCCGCGGCACTATGGGGCGTGACGGCCGCCATATAGTCGTTGAGCAGATCTTCGCAAATGCGACCCGGCTGGTAGTGCACATCGCCAATTTGCGAAACCGGCGTCACCTCGGCTGCGGTGCCGGTGATGAAGCACTCGGAGAAGGTTTCGAGTTCTTCCGGCATGATCGCGCGCTCGTGGACCTCGAGCCCGCGTGCTTTCGCGAGATCGATCACGGTACGCCGGGTGATCCCGTCAAGAAAACAGTCCGGCGTCGGTGTGTGGATCGCGCCGTCCTTGATGAAGAAGACGTTGGCCCCGGTGCATTCCGCGACGCGGCCGCGCCAGTCGAGCATGAGCGCGTCGGCAAAACCGGCATCTTCGGCGCGGTGCTTCTCGAGCGTGCAGATCATATAGAGGCCGGCCGCCTTTGCCTTGCACGGGATCGTTGCCGGATCAGGTCGGCGGTATTCCGCGCGGGCGAGACGGATACCCTTCAGGCGCTCCGCCGGATCGAAGTATGATCCCCATTCCCAAGCGGCGACCGCGACATGCACGCCGGCGTTCTTCGCGGCCACGCCCATCTCACCGCTTCCGCGCCAAGCCATCGGCCGAACATAGCAATCCGTTAGACCGTTCACGCGCATGACTTCGCGGCAGGCATCATCGATTTCGGCGACGCTGTAGGGGAGCTTGAAACCGAGAATATGCGCGGACTCGACGAGCCGTTCCGTGTGCTCGGTCAGCTTGAAGATTTCCCCACCGTAGGCCCGCTCGCCCTCGAAGACGCTCGATGCATAATGCAGCCCGTGCGTGAGGATGTGGACCTGCGCATCGCGCCACGGCACCATCGCGCCATCTTTCCAGATGAAGCCATCTCGGTCGTCATAGGGTGCGGCACTCGCCATGGTCGTCTCCAGCCCAACGTCAGGGATAGCCCACTGTTTCGCGTGTCAGTGTGGCCGGTCGTTGCGAGCAACCTCGGGCTCGCTTACACCAGCGCGCGGGGCGCTCGTCGCCTGACATTTCCGGCGACGAAACGGCCCGGCACGGGCACTTGCGCGAGCAAAGCATGGGGGCGAAAATAGGTCAACATGACTGACCTAAATCCAAAACCGCGCGCCTCGTCGGGTACCGACACGACCCCCGGAGCAGCCGGGCAGGCCGGCTCGGGTGGCAATCATTCGGCGCTGAAAACTCCTTCGATCCACGCCGATCCGACGATCGGGCCGGCGCACACGGACGACGAGGTCGTACGCTTCATCGAGCTCATGTTCTTCGCGTATCGCGCATTCATTCACGAACCAGATGCGATCCTCGAGGAGATCGGCTACGGGCGGGCGCACCATCGGGTGCTGCATTTCGTCCAGCGCCATCCCGGCATCCGTATTTCGCGGCTGCTGGTCATTCTCGGGATCACAAAGCAAAGCCTCGCACCTGTGCTGAAACAGCTCATCGCGGACGGGTTTGTCGCGCAGGTTCCGGGGGACGAGGACAAGCGGGAGCGTCATCTGGAGCTGACGAGCAGAGGGGCGACGCTTTTTGCGCGGCTTGTACAGCCGCAGCGCGAGCGGGTCCGTGCCGCGCTCGATGCGGCCGGTGAGGCCGGCGCGCAGGACGCCGTGCGGCGGTTCCTCTGGCAGATCGTTCCGGCCGATGCCCGCGAGGACCTCGCAGAGGCGCTTACCGATCTGGGTGTCGCGTTGACGGACGGGGAACAAGCCGGCACCGGCGATGATCGAGAGGCGGCCTGACATGACGATGGAGACCGGTGTCAGCGTGCGCCAGAGCGGCAAGGTGGTGCCGCTTTCGAGCGACGCGTCGCACATCCTCATCGTGGATGACGATCAGCGGATCCGCTCGTTGTTGACGAAGTATCTGCGCGACCATCGCTATCGCATCTCGGCGGCGCGCGATGTGCCGAGTGCCCGAGCACTTATGGCGGGCCTCGTGTTCGATCTGATCGTGCTCGATGTGATGATGCCGGGCATCACCGGCCTCGAGTTCGCGCGAGAGTTGCGCGCGCATTCCGATATTCCAATCCTCATGCTGACGGCCCGAGGGGAGACGGACGACCGGATCGCGGGGCTCGAGAGCGGTGTGGATGACTATATCGCCAAGCCGTTCGAGCCGCGGGAGCTTGTGCTCCGCATCAACGCGATCCTGAAACGCGCCGATATCGAGGAGCAGTCGTCCCAAGAGATCCGGATGGGGAACAAGACGTTCCACATTACGCGCGGCGAGCTTCGAGAGAACGACAAGTCCGTCAAGCTGACCGAACGGGAGCGCGAACTCATGCGGCTGTTCGCCAGCCGCGTTGGCGATACCATTCCGCGCCACGAATTGCTGGCCGGAGAGACGACCGGAAGCGAACGGGCAATCGACGTGCAGATCAACCGGCTGCGGCGGAAGATCGAATCCGATCCTGCCAATCCGGTCTATCTGCAGACGGTCAGGGGAAAAGGTTATATCCTGCACGCCGACTGATCGGGCGCGATGCGGCGTGTGCGGTGTGCGCGGCCCGGTGATGAGGACGGCACGACAGGCGGGCCAGGTACCGAGGCACCATGGCGAGTGTGACTGACAGGCCGGAGGATTATCTCCCCGTCGACGATGTCGACGAGGCCTCTGTTCGCGCGCGCTCGCCGGGCAACGAGGTGGACCGGTCCGCGTTGGAAAACACCGGCCTTGCATCATCGTCACCATCGCGCGCGGCGCGGCGGGCAGCCGGGCTCACCGCGCTCGTCAGGAAGGTGCGCTCCGGCTTCGCGAATGTGATCGACGTGATCGCGGGCGTGGTCTCCGACATGCTGCCGAAGGGTCTTTACGCCCGGGCGCTGCTGATCATCATCACGCCGATCGTGATCCTCGAATCGGTCGTCGCTTTCGTCTTCATGGAGCGGCACTGGGAGTCCGTGACGCGTCGGCTGTCCGCATCCGCCGCCGGCCAGATCGCGTCCGTGACGGACTTCTACAAAGGTTACAGCGCGGACGATAATTACCGCGGTCTGCGGGACATGGCGCGAGAACGCTTCGGCATGTCGCTGCAGATTCTTCCGGAAGGTGAGTTACCGGCGGCGCGGCCCAAGCCGTTTTTCGACCTGCTGGACCGGACCCTTTCGCAAGAGTTGCGTTCGCACATCGAGGCGCCCTTCTGGATCGATACGATCGGGCAATCCAAGCATGTCGAGGTGCGGGTCAAGCTCGACGATGCGGTGCTGCGGTTCACGGCGCGACGCAACCAGACCTACGCATCGAACTCGCATATTTTTCTCGCGTGGATGATCGGCACATCGCTCGTCCTGCTCTCGGTCGCGATTGTTTTTCTCCGTAATCAGATCAAGCCGATCCTCACGCTTGCGGAGGCCGTCGATGGGTTCGGCAAGGGCCGCGCGACGCCACCGGGGCTGCGGCCGCGCGGTGCGAGAGAGGTGCGCCAGGCGGCCGAAGCGTTCATGGATATGCGCGACCGGATCGAGCGACACGTCGAGCAGCGCACCACGATGCTCGCCGGGGTCAGCCACGACCTGCGCACGATCCTGACGCGCTTCAAACTGCAGGTGGCGATGCTCGGAGATACGGACGAAGCGGCAGCGCTGCGCGAGGATATCAACGAGATGCAGCTCATGCTGTCGGACTACATGGCCTTCACCAAGGGTGATGACGGCGAGCAGACGGTGCCGACCGACGTGATGGAGCTGATGGAGGCGATCTGCGATGAGGTCGAGGTGCTTGGCAAGACCATCGAGCTGATCGAGGTGCCGACCTCGCGCGGTATCCGGCGGGCGGCCGGCCGGCGCATCGATCGCCATGACGTGAGTACAGCACGCGATACAGAGCGGCTCATCGTGCCGCTGCGCCGCCACGCCTTTAAACGCTCGATCGTGAATCTTGTGACCAACGCAATGCGCTTTGGCGATACGGTGCGGATCACCGTGCGGCCGACGAAGCGCTGGCTCGCGATCGAGGTTGAGGACGATGGCCCGGGAATCCCGGTCGACGAGCGTGAGGAGGTTTTCCGACCATTCTACCGGCTAGACGTTGCGCGGAACCAGGACGAGGGCAACACTGGGCTCGGCCTGTCGATTGCGCGGGATATCGCGCGGTCACACGGCGGAGATATCACCGTCGGCGAGAGCGAGACGCTTGGTGGATTGATCGCGGTAGCGCGGATTCCGCTCTGACAAGCGCTTCTGCGGGCAGTGCGGGCCGCACCTCAGGTCTGCGGTAAATGCGGTTGTCGCAGATCAGTGCAGACGTGAGCCGTTCGGTACTTTCTGGTCCGGCGCGATTAGGACGACCTGACCTTCCGTATCGGCAAACCCGAGTGTGAGCACCTCGCTCATGAACCTGCCGATCTGGCGTGGAGGGAAATTCACGACACCTGCGACCTGGCGCCCGACGAGCGTTTCAGGATCGTAGTGCGCGGTGATCTGAGCGGAGGTTTTGCGCTCGCCGATCTCCGGGCCGAAATCGATCCACAGCTTGATCGCCGGCTTGCGCGCCTCGGGATAAGGCTCAGCCCGCACGACGGTGCCCACGCGGATATCGACCGCGAGGAAGTCGTCGAACGTGATTTCCGGCGTCGGAGAACCGCTGTCGTCAGCCATGCTCGTAAACTCGTGATCTGCGCCAACTGTCGTGACGCAGCGCTAGGCCGCGCGGCCGGCGTGGTCAACCGGGCGGCATGCATGCTGCGAGGCACATTGCGGGGACGGCGCGCAAACGGCCGCCAGCTGCAGGTGCGGCGGAGCGCCGGTCGTCAGAGTGGCGCGGCAGCCGGGTCGCCTGGGCGGTCACTCGGCGATTGCGTGTCATCTTCGGGGGTCGCTCCGTCACGCCCGCGACCGCGGCGCCGGCCGCCGAACGCCGCCTTCGCAAACCCGCCGAACAACGAGACGACATCCTTAAAGCGCTCCGCGGCCTTTTCTCCCCGCCGAAGCCGGGCATCGAGCGCGGCCATGGTCTTCGCCATCCCCGCGTCGTCGTCATCAAGCCACGTGTCGAATGCCTGCGCGTAAATTGCGGAGGTTGCAAGCACCCGCGCGCTCCCGGAGACACCTGTCGTCTGTATGCCGGCGGCCTCGAGCATCCAGCGCTGACCTTCTAAAAGCGCGCGCCCAAGATCGAGACCTGGGCCATCGCCCCGGCGTGCACCCGCGCGCAACATCCGCAACGTCGGCTTGAACGGCGCGAGAACTTCGAAACGGGTCATGAGCGTATCGAAGAGGCGATCGCGCGCCGGGTCATCCGGGTCGCCTTCTTCGGCGGCGCGCGCGAGAACTTCGGCATCCACCAGCGCAACGAACGCCTTCATGATGTCGGTGCGGGAGGAAAAGTGAGACCGGGCGTCCGCAAGCGACATCCCAGCCGCGCTCGCGATATCCTGGAGGGAGATTTCGCGCCACGGATCTTCGGCTGCGCGGCCCATCAGTGCTTCGATCAGGCGATGTTTCGGGTTGTCGTTCTCAAACATTCGGCCTCTCCAGCTCGACGACGGGCGCATACCATCTTCGGGACGGCGTGCTGACGCATTAAAACGCCGGCGCGCGGAACCGCTCGCCACCGCCTTCCAACAGGTGGTTTCTCGGTTTACGGATGCAAGACGTGCGCAGACGCATCCAGCGCCCGAGCGTGCCCAAGCTTCCTTTCGCCGATAACCACGCGGTCTGCCTCCATCCCCGTCGCGATATCAGCCGTTCAGCTGCGCTTGCGGGCACGCAACGACAGCGCAACCGCCGGCCCGTTCATGCCATCAGGCAGACGGAAGAGTTTGTCGCGCGCCGGGATCATTTCCGGCACAGCGCGCCACGGCAGCTCGTCGTGTTCCTTCAGCTGGAGCAGATCGAGGTCCGCCGCATCGAGCGCATCCAGGATATCACCAAGCGGATGGATCCACTCGTAGGTGCGCTGGTTGACGAGCTTCGTGCCATCGCCGGCATATGACTGCATATCGTCGAACGCCATCGCCTCGCTCGCACCCGTCACGCGGCGCGGATAATCGAAGACGAGCTGTTCGCCATCGCTTTCGAGCTGCGCCATGAAGGGGTGAATGTCGGCGAAGTAGAGTTCGCCGCCGGGCTTCAACAGGGCGGAGACCACCTCGGCCCAGCGCGCGACATCGGGCAGCCAATTGATCGTGCCCCATGTGGCGAACACAAGGTCGAACCGCCCCTGCGCCAGCAGCTTCGGCGCATCGTAGACGGTGCCGTGCACGAAGCGGACGTCGCAGGCCTCGCGGTCGGCAAAACCGCGGGCCTGTGCGATGGCAGCGGGAGAAAAATCCAGCCCGGTCACGTTTGCGCCGCGGCGCGCAAGGCTGATCGTGTCAATGCCGAGATGGCACTGCAGGTGGGCGATCGTGTGCCCCTCGATGTCGCCGAGTTCTGCGGCCTCGATCGGGGTGAAGCTTTCCGCGCCGGCTTTAAACGCTTCGATATCGTAGATACCGGACTCGTCCTTTAGGTGAATGGCGACGCGCTCGTTCCAGCTCCGCAGGTTGGCATCAAATTGCTCAGTGAGCGTATCGGCCGGCGGCATCGGCGGTGCGCCTGCGCCGCGCTCCTCCGCGTCGGCATCGTCCTGCATGCTGCTGTCGAGATCTGCCGCGCTCATGGCCATTTAACCTCCGGAGGCATGGACGATAGGATGCTGTCGACATTGCCCCCGGTTTTCAGCCCGAAGGTCGTGCCGCGGTCGTACAGCAGGTTGAACTCGACATAGCGACCGCGCCGCACGAGTTGTTCGTCGCGGTCTTCTACGGTCCACTCAGATGCCGCGTTGCGGCGCACGAGTTCGGGATAGACGTCGAGGAAGGCGCGACCGACATCCCGGGTGAAGGCGAAATCCGCGTCCCAGTCGCCACTTGCCAACTGGTCGTAAAAAATCCCGCCAATGCCGCGCATCTCATCGCGATGCGGGAGGAAAAAATACCGGTCGCACCACGCCTTGTAGGCGTCGTAGTCGGCGACGGCGTGGGCGTCGCATGCGCGGCGCATGGCGGCGTGGAAGGTGTCGGTGTCCGGGTCGTCCTGCGTGCGGCGACGATCCAGCACCGGGGTGAGGTCCGCGCCGCCGCCGAACCAACTCTTGGTCGTGACCACGAAGCGCGTGTTCATGTGCACGGCGGGGACGTGCGGGTTCTGCATGTGCGCGATGAGCGAGACGCCGGATGCCCAGAAGCGTGGGTCGTCGTCCGTGCCGGCGATCTGGCTCCGGAATTCCGGCGCGAACTCGCCGTGCACGGTCGAGGTGTGCACGCCGACCTTCTCGAACACGCGCCCGTGCATCATCGACATGACGCCGCCGCCGCCCTTGGCGCCGGAATGGTCGGTCCGATTCCAGGGCGTGCGCTCGAAGGTGCCGGCCGGCCGATCGTCGAGCGGGCCCTCGTGCTCGGCCTCGAGGCGTTCGAACGCCGCGCAGATGTCGTCACGCAACTGCTCGAACCAGGCGCGCGCCCGTTGCTGCTTTTCGGGAATATCCGCCGTCGCCTCGG
>JBCBJG010000023.1:0-21041 GCA_038523655.1 Pseudomonadota bacterium
GACATATCGATCGACGCTTCAGAATGTGCTTTGACGAGCCCGCTCGACAACCGCACAACAACCTCGTTAAACACCGTCCGGCCTCTCTCCGTCAGGCGAAGATGGCTGCCGTCGCGCACGACATCGCCGTTGCTGATGAGCGCACGCTCGATCCGCGGAGAGAGGCCGGACGGTGTTGAACGAGGTTGTTGTGCGGTTGTCGAGCGGGCTCGTCAAAGCACATTCTGAAGCGTCGATCGATATGTCAGCGGCCTGAACCGACAACCGAAACAGCGTTCCGACGCCAGCCGATAGCACGTCGTTCAGCGACTTAATTGACCGTCCCGAAACCGGGGCTGGGCACACCGGAGACGGTGCGTGCCGCACCGAACGCTGACGGTGCCCGGTCAAGGATCTGCGGGCCGAAACGCTGGACCCCCAGGATCGCGAGCCCGCGTTCCACCGTGCCGTCCGCACGAAGCCGGAAGAGTCCGTCCACCCCGGCAAATCCGCTTTCCCGCGTCAGGTTCGCCCGGGTGAACCGTTGACCGTTCGGGCTGCGCGCGAGCGAAATTGCCAGTGAGACAGCGTCATAGCCGATGCTGGCGATGCGTGGCGGCGGCTTGCCATACGTCTTCACGTAGCGCTTGGAAAACTCGGTCCAGCCCCGCGGTTCCGGCGCGGCATACCAGCCGTCGACGAGGGGTTTTTCAGCACCGATGTTCGGGTAATCCCAGTCGCCCGTGCCGAGCAGCTGCACTTTTTTCGGGTCGAGTTCGACGTAGGGCAACAACGGCGAGATCGTTGTCATCGCCTGTTGGCCGGCCGGGATCAGCAGCGCATCGATCGGGGCGCCGGCGTCGCGGGCGGCCGTGTCCTGCTGCTTAAGACGTTGCATCGGCTCCAGCATGCCGTTCGCCTCCAGTGGGAAGCGCTCGACCGCGACGATGTTGCCGCCGGCCGCGGCGACGCTTTGACGGAATCGTTGCTCGACGATCTCGCCGTACGGCGTTTTCGGGACGAGGGCTGCGAATCGGCGCTTGCCGCGGTTCATCGCGAAATTGATGATCCTGGGAACATCGTCGCCAGCGAGAAAGCTCATTAGGTAAACGTCTTCGCCCGCGACCGAACGGTCGGAGGAAAACGCGACCATGGGCACGCGCGCCGAACGCGTGACGACCGACGCACTGCGCACAGACTCCTTGAACAGCGGGCCAATCACCAGCTCCGCGCCGGCTTTGACGGCATCCATGGCCGCGGCGCGCGCACCTTCAGGCGTCCCCTGCGTATCTTTAGTGAACAGCACCACGTCCGGCCGATCGAACTCGAACAATGCAAGTTCGCCCGCCTGTTTGATCGCTTTCGCGACTTGGCCAGCGCGGCCGGCCTTCGACAACGGTAGAAGCAGAGCGACCTTAACGCTGGTGCTTTGCGCGATCGGTGTTGCCGGCGTGACGGCCGCAGGCGTGACGTTCGTCCTTGCGTTCGGCGGCGGCAGGAGACCCGCACCACCGCCCGCGGCACAACCGGCGACAACCAGCGCCGCGCCGGCGGCAACGAAGTGTTTCGCGCGGCTTACGTATCGCGACCACGATGGCCGACAAAACTCGCGCGCGTGTCCGTGGTTTTGTATCGCCATGTCCCCAATCCTCAGGCGCGCCGTGCATGACGGCCCCCTTGCGCCGATCCGGACGTTCGGTTGACGATGCGCGTACCGCCACAAGATGGCCGCAACGTGAATGCCGGAGCGCGCATAATGATGGGGATTCGCCCGGCGAGACAAATCAGGGTTCGGACAACGTGGCTGACGCTGCATGCCGCGCTGCATGCCGTGAAGGCCCGTCGATACCATGCGCGCGCATGCTCGTTGCAGGCGCGCTCGCATGTCTGATCGAGTGCCGGAAGGATCGGTCGCGTCAGACCAGCGTGAAGACCTGCCATCCGTTTCAGAGCAGCGGCTTTCGCAGGCCGTCGCGGCGCAACTCGCACTGCAGCGGGCACAACCGCTTCCCGGCGGCCTCTACATCGTCTCGACCCCGATCGGGCATCTCAGCGACATCACCCTACGCGCGCTCGACGTGCTCGACCGGGCGGACGTCGTCCTCTGCGAGGACACCCGCATGACCCGGCGGCTCTTTGCCCGATACAGCCTGCGCACGCATCTCCTCAGTTATCACGAGCATAACGCCGAGCGCCGCCGCGGACCGGTGCTCGAACGGCTGGCATCGGGTGAGGTCATCGCGCTTGTCAGCGATGCCGGCACGCCGCTCGTCGCGGACCCCGGCTACAAGCTGGTCGAGGCCGCGATCGCTGCTGGCCAGAACGTTGTTGCAGTGCCCGGCGCGTCGGCCGCGATCGCTGCTGTGACCATGGCGGGCCTACCGAGCGACCGCTTTCACTTCGAGGGATTCCTGCCAAGCAGGGCCGGTGCCCGCGCATCGCGTTTGGCGGCACTCGCCCCTCTCGGCGCGACGCTGGTGCTCTACGAAGCACCGGGCCGGGTCGCCGCCACGCTCGACGCGATGGCCGATGCGTTCGGCGCGCGCGCGGCGGCCGTGCTGCGGGAGATGACCAAGCGACACGAAGAGGTCGTCCGCGGGCCGCTCGATCAGCTGGCCGTCGCGTTCGCGGCCCGGGAGGTTCGCGGCGAATGCGTTATCGTCGTCGCCGGCGCCGTCCCGTCGGAGGCGCGCGTCGACATGTCAGAGGTCGCCGAGCGCTTGGCAGAGGCGCGACGAACCATGCGGCTCAAGGATGCTGCTCGCGCCGTCGCGGACACGTTCGGGCTGTCGCGAAAGGAGGTTTACGCACTCGGACTTCGCGCCGATGCGGAAGGGGATGCTCGGGAGACGGGCGTGCATGCGGAAAACGGCGGGCGTGTTGGGGCAGGGGAGCATAATCCCGCCGATGGATTCGATCGGGAGGGGTCTCAGACGTGAGGTCCGAGGCCGCTCGTCGCCGAGGTTATCGGTTGGGCCGATGGGCGGAGTGGCTGGCAGCCGGTTCACTGATGCTCCGCGGCTATCGCATACTTGCACTGCGCTACCGCACGCGGGTCGGTGAGATCGACATCATTGCGCGCCGCGGCCGGCGGATCGCCTTCATCGAGGTGAAGGCGCGTGCGGCGCTGGACGACGCACTGTTCGCGATTACACCGACCCTTTCACGCCGCGTCATGGCCGCGTCCGAAGTCTGGATGCGGCGGACCGCTGCGCGTCGCCCGGGAGATCATGCGCCCGCGGCTGCCTTTCCGCCGCGCGCAGGAGCCGGCGATAAGATCGCCGCGGCAGCGACCGATGTGAGCTACGACGTGATCGCCGTCATCCGACGTGGCGGGAGCAGCCTTCCGTTCCTGCGGCACATCCCTCGCGTGATCCACTTGAAAGGCAGGCTCGAAGGCCGTTAGTGCCACGGCAGGTTCACGCGGCCAGCACGATCGCGAAGCGCCCCGCTTCGCTTCGCGTTGCCTGCTTGATCTCGCTGAACCGGGCCGCGCTGAATCGGGCCTCACCGAACCTGGCCTCGCCGAACCTGGCCTCGCCGAATCTGGCGGATCGACGGTTGCTGCATTCATGGAGAAAAAACAGATGGGGATGACCGTCGCGGTCCAAATGGACCCGATCGAGGCGATCGACATCGCCGGCGATTCGACCTTTGCGCTGCTGCTCGAGGCGCAGGCGCGTGGCCATGAGCTGCTCTACTACACGCCGAGCGATCTCCATCTGCGGGACGGCGACGTGGTCGCGGACGTGGCCCCGCTCAAGGTCGCAGACATCGCCGGTTCGCACTTTGAACTCGGGGCCCGCGAGCGCATCAAGCTCCGTTCGGTCGATGTGGTGCTGCTGCGCCAGGACCCGCCGTTCGACATGAATTACATCACGACGACGCATCTGCTTGAGCGCATTCACCCGGAAACGCTGGTGCTCAACGATCCGACCCATGTGCGTAACGCGCCCGAAAAGATTTTCGTCCTCGATTTCGCAGACCTGATGCCGCCGACGCTGATTACACGCAGTGCCGCCGAAGTGCGTGCGTTCCGAGAAGCCTACGGCGACATCGTGCTGAAGCCGCTTTACGGAAATGGCGGCGCGGCCGTCTTTCGCCTGACACGCGACGACACCAACCTGAATGCGCTCGTCGAGGTCTTCGAACAGCTCGCGCCGGAGCCCTTCATGGTGCAGCAGTATCAACCGGCCGTCCGGGACGGCGACAAACGCATCATCCTGATCGACGGCGAAGTTGCCGGGGCGATCAACCGGGTGCCGGCGCCGGACGAAGCGCGCTCGAACATGCATGTGGGTGGCCGCGCCGAGGCGATCGCTTTGTCTACGCGCGATCGTGAAATCTGCGATCGGCTTGCCCCGGCCCTCAAGCAGCGCGGGCTGGTCTTCACCGGTATCGACGTCATTGGCGATAGTCTTACCGAAATTAACGTCACGTCCCCGACGGGTATTCGAGAAGTCAAAAATTTTGGCGGCGCGGATATTGCTGCGAAATTCTGGGATGCAGCGGCGCAGAAGCGCGCCTGATTGACGACCGGGTCGTCTCTTGGAATTTTGTTCTTGTATTGTTCTTTACATTTGAAGGCGGGCTGATAGTCTCACGCAAGCTCATGAGGAGGGCAGCGTGTTCGGTCAGGTCTCGACACTTACCTATCAGGGGATCGACGCAAAGCCGGTCACCGCGCAGGCGCAGTTGTCGGGCGGCCAGTTCGCATTCGTTATCGTCGGTCTGCCGGACAAGGCGGTCACTGAAAGTCGAGAACGAGTGCGCGCCGCGTTGCATTCGCTCGGGATCGGACTTCCGCCGAAGCACATCACGATCTCGCTCGCGCCCGCGGATTTGCCGAAAGAAGGCAGCCATTTCGACTTGCCAATCGTGCTCGCGCTGCTGGTGGCCTGCGGGGTCATTCCGCAGGATGCCCTCAACGATTACTGCGCGATCGGGGAACTCGCGCTTGATGGGTCGATCGCGACCGTCATCGGCGCGCTGCCGGCGGCGATCGGGGCAAACGCGCTCGGTAAGGGGCTGATATGCCCAGCGGCGTGCGGCGCGGAGGCAGCCTGGGCCTCAGAAGAGATGGATATCCTCGCACCCGACCACCTGCTCGCGCTCGTCAATCATTTCAAAGGGCTTCAGAGTTTGCGGCGCCCGGTGCCGTCGACCCGGGAGGCCGAGCGCTCGCTCGCTGATCTGCGAGACATTCGCGGGCAGGAGAGCGCGAAGCGTGCACTCGAGGTGGTGGCGGCAGGCGGGCATAACCTCCTCATGGTCGGCCCGCCCGGATCGGGCAAATCGATGCTTGCAGCGCGCCTCCCCGGGATCTTGCCGCCTCTATCGCCAGCAGAGATGCTGGAGGTGAGTATGATCCATTCGCTTGCGGGCGAACTGTCCGACGGCGCGCTCACGACCCATCGGCCATTCCGCGCACCGCACCATTCGGCCAGCATGGCGGCGTTGGTCGGCGGCGGGGTACGGCCGCGGCCGGGCGAGACATCGCTTGCCCATCTCGGTGTGCTGTTTCTCGACGAACTGCCGGAATTTTCTCCCTACGCGCTCGACGCGTTGCGCCAGCCGCTGGAAGCCGGCGAGACCGTCATCGCCCGGGCCAATCACCGCACGACCTACCCGTCACGGCTCCAATTGGTTGCCGCGATGAACCCCTGCAAGTGCGGGCATTATACTCCCGGGACGACCTGCAAGCGCGGGCGCAACTGTGCCGCAAAGTACCAGGGTCGGGTTTCAGGCCCACTGCTGGACCGTATCGACGTGCGGATCGAGGTGCCCGCGGTCAGCGTCAGCGATCTGGCGGCGCCGGAGCCGAGCGAGGGGAGTGCCGAGGTTGCCCGCCGGGTCGCGACTGCCCGGGCCCGTCAGCGCGTCCAGTTCGACGCGTTGGGCCTCGCCCGGCTGCATACGAACGCCCATGTGGATGGACATCTGCTTGATCGTGTCGCGCCGCTCGAGGAGGCCGCGCGTGAACTTCTGCAATTGGCTGCCGGGCGGCTCGGCCTGACCGCGCGGGGATATCATCGCACGCTGCGTCTCGCGCGAACGATCGCGGACCTCGACGAAGCGGACACATTGGCGCGCATCCATGTTGCCGAAGCACTCAGCTATCGCGGGGAAACCAGCATGCTTGCCAACGCCGCATAGGGTGTCGGCGTGCCGAACATAGCTTGGGCAGGGCTCGGGAAGGGCGCGCGTTGGCTCCTCTGTCGCGAGAAACACGAGCAGCTCACCGGGCGGGAAGCGAGGCTTGCCTAAGCGTTGCATGCTCAGTTGATCGTCGTTGCCGCACCGAACCGGTTAAGCAGAGGTTAAATCTACGCACACAATTGATCCGATCGAATGAACCTGAATTTCAACAAACCTCGATAGCTTCCCAATGCGCCGTCGGGTTGGCGACGTCGGGCTCCTCACGCGGTGCCTCACGAATGCTTGTGTGACCGCTGAATGTTCGGCGGATCGCTTGGCGAACGCGGAAACGGCACGTCGTGGGGGCCGGAGGGGTTCGGCTGCGACGCTTGCAACGCGAAACGCTGGCAACGCCGATCAGCGGTGACGCGGGCGACGGGCGCTGTAAGCGTTCAGCTTTGGACGTGACCTGAGCCTGGGTTGGGTGGGATCTAATTGATGGCAGATGTTTCTGCACACCCGACAAGGCGCGCCGGCGGGGCCAGTCACGTGTCTTCCAGCAACCGCGCGCAAGCGACATCGCCCGACGAGGTTGCCGGTTCAACATCAGGCATGATCCGAGCCTTCGGCACGTCGATTCCTGCCCGGCCACTTGCACTCGCCGCACTGCTGCTTGCTTCGATCGGTCTTGCCCTGCTGCCTCACGCAGCGCTTGCAGGCACCGCGGCAGGGCTTGCCGGGCTGGGCATGCTTTTCGCGCTGATCGTGGCAGGCGGGCCCGCCGCGGCGTGGCTATCGGATCGGTCGGTTGTGCACGGCGCCCAGTCTGCATCGCACACCAAAGAGCCGTCGCCGGTTGCCTCTTCGAAACCGCGCGGGCGCTTTGGCCAGACCGAACCTGATGGATCCTCATCTGCCACTCAACGCACCAACTCAGTCACCACCGCTTTGTCTCCAAGCATTCTCGACGGGCTCGAAGCGTTGCGGGATGTCGAGTGGGAACTGCGTGATGCGGAGGGTCGCTACCGCGATCTGCTCGACAGCCAGACCGATCTGATCGTCCGCCTCGCGGGCGACGGCAGCCTGCTGTTCGTGAACGCTGCGTTCTGCAGAGCCTTCGGGGTGTCGCAGGCGGCCGTCGTCGGGCGGGCGTTTGCGCCTGTCGTCCTCGCGGAAGAAGCAATCTCTCCTTCCGGCGGAGTAGCGCCACGCGATGCGGCAACGTCGACGACAGCTCCGCTTGCCACAGAGGAGAAAAACACACGGGCTTTCGTGCAAAAACTCATGACGAGTGATGGGCCCCGATGGTTCGCATGGGAGGAAATCAAGGTCACGGCACAAACCACCGGACTGCAGGAAACCCAGCGCATCGGCCGTGACGTGACGGACCAGCGCCGCGAAGCGCAGGCGCTCGAGGACGCGAGGCTTACGGCTGAGAGTGCAAGTGAGGCGAAGTCGCGCTTCCTCGCGATCATGTCTCACGAAATCCGCACACCCCTCGGCGGGATTATGGGCATGGCGTCGTTGCTGGACGGCACGACACTGACCGACGAGCAGCGCACCTACACCGGCGCACTTGGTGACAGCGCGCGGTCACTGCTCGCGATCATCGATGAGATCCTCGACTTCTCGAAAATCGAAGCGGGGAAATCGGTGCTGGAGACGCGCCCGTTCGATCCCGTCGATGTGGTCCAGAGCGTTGTGGAGTTGCTGGCACCGCGCGCGTGGGAGAAAAAACTCGAGATCGCATGGGAGGTCTCGCGTCCAGCAGCGATGCACGGGCTCGGGGACCCGCAGCGCGTGCGGCAGATCTTGATCAATCTCGTCGGCAACGCCATCAAGTTCACGCATGATGGCGGCGTTCGGGTGCTGGTGGACATCGTGCCATCCGCTCCGCGCGCATTGAGCAGCCGCACAGAAATCGATCCTTTGCGGGCCTCGTTGTCGAAAAATATCGAGGGCGACGATCCCGTCGGTGTGACCGCAAACATCGCGTTGGCCGGCGGGCGGGCGGCGCGCGAACAACATGCGGGTTCGCCCGTCCCTGACGCTGAAAACATCGAAGCGAATTCGGCTTCGGTCCGCGCTCGGCCTGCGCTTCGGATCCAGATCGTCGATACGGGCATCGGCCTGCACGGCGATCAGATCAACCGGGTGTTCGGCGAGTTCGAGCAAGCCGATACGACGACCACGCGGCGATTTGGCGGTACGGGTCTAGGCCTCGCCATCAGCCGTCGGCTGGCCCGGCAGATGGGCGGCGACATTATCGCGGTGTCGAACAACGGGGAGGGCGAGGGCGACGTCACGGTTTTTTCCTCCTCTGCATCAACCGCTAACCCAGCAGTCGAGCCTAGAGGGTCTCTCCAGGCAAGTCATGTTGAGCCGGGTCAATCATCAGCGTCACTCGCGTGCTCGGATGCATATCCCGCTTCCACAACGCCGGGCGCGACATTCACCCTTTATCTGCCGGCCGTGGAGGCCGACGGCCACAGTGCACCGAGCGACACTGCCGAGGCCCCAGCGAGGCGTACGGCGTCAGCCCAAACATCGCCCCCGCAGTCGGAGCTTCGGGTGCTGATCGCAAGCGCGCGCCCGATCGAGGTTGCCGCGCTGATGCACGCGCTTGAGCATGCAGAGGAAAATGTCAAAGAGACTGTATCCGACACCTCGCCGTTCTCGTTCGCTGTTACCGCACTGCCGCCGGAGGATGCGCTGGAGCGCCTACGACGCGGACAAGCAGCGGGCGCGCCCTTTGATCTGCTGATCGCAGATACGAGCGTTCATCCGGCATTGCGCCGACAACTCTGTCGCCGTCACGTTGCATCGGGGAAAAGACCTCAGTTGCCGCAAGCGGACGCGGGACAGGTTCAGGACGCCGTCTCGGCCGACCCTCATCGGCAATGCGCGCCAACGGCCTTCATCGTGCTTGAACCATCCGTAAAACCCGCGCTTGCGGCGTTCGAGGACGAAGGCTTCAACGACTACCTCATTCGGCCCGTTCGCGCGCAGTCACTACGCCGGCGCATCCAAGCGCATACTGTCGGCGCGGCGCCGGAAGGAGCACCCGACACGTTTTCCAGCAGAGTGCCGACCGGCGCGGTGGAAGCGACGCCCGTTCGCAGGATTGACGAACGCAGCGCCCCGAACAGTGCCGGTCTTACCGCAGCGCGCGGGACGATCCGCGAGCCGCTCTGCGGCCACGATAAATCAGTGGAGCATGACGACCCCACAAAGCCGCTAAGAATCCTCATCGCGGAGGATAATCCAGTTAATGCACTCCTTGCCGAGCGCTTGCTCGCTCGCATGGGACACTCGGTCGTTCGGGTCGAAAACGGTTGCGAGGCGGTCGCGGCGATCGAACAAAGTCTGACAGCGCTGGAGGTCGATGCGTCGGACACGCATTCAGGCGAGCTAAGCGATGTTGCACGCGACAACCTCTTCGGCTCAGACGACATGCGCTTCGATCTCGTCCTCATGGACCTTCACATGCCCGTCATGGACGGGATCGACGCCGTTCGCGAGATCCGCGCGCGATCGGATCGCTGGTCGCGGTGGTCGCTTCCGAAGCAGTCCAGCGCTGATAATGCCTGCGCAGACAGTCCGATCCCGCCGGGGAACGTGTCCGTCGCGCCTACAGGGCTCGGATCAGAAGGCGCTGGATCGATCATGCTCCCACCGATCATCGCGTTGACGGCCAACGCATTCGAGGAAGATCGCCGCCGATGCCTCGACGCCGGGATGGATGATTTTCTCAGCAAGCCCTTCACGCCCGAGGCGCTGGCCGAGATGGTCGCGCGATGGGGACACGGCACGAACCGCGCAGCCTAACGTGGGTCCTGCCGGCTGTGCGGCCGAGGTGGCGGGCGAAGCGCTCGCCGACCGGCGCCGGCGTCAAAGGTGCGGTACCTCGGCGGCATCTCAAACTTGTAGAGCACTCGCGGAGATTAATTCTCTGCCGGTGACGCTTCCTCAAGCATCTGCAGCACGGCGGAGAAGTCTTTCCCCGCGCCGCCATGGCCAAGGAACGTTCGATAGATCTCGGCTGCTCGACGCCCAATAAGGATCTGCGATCCGACTTCTTCCGCGGCCGCTTCGGCGAGCGCGAGGTCCTTCGCCATCAGCTCCGTCGCGAAACCGGGTGCGTAGTTCCGGTCTGACGGTGCCTCTGGGCCGATGCCGGGCGCCGGGCAATAGGTATTTACACTCCACGACGCGCCGGACGAGGTCGAAACCACATCGAACATCGCCTGGCGATCCAGACCTAGCCGGTCGGCCAGCGCAAACGCTTCGCACGTCACGATCATCGTGGCGCCCAGGATCATGTTGTTGCAGATCTTGGCTGCCTGGCCCGCGCCACCCGCCCCACAGTGCACGGCTTTTGCGCCCATGATGTCGAAGAGCGGCTGCGCGGTCGCGAACGCATCTTCGCTGCCCCCGCACATGAAGGTCAGCGTGCCCGCTTCGGCGCCACCAACGCCGCCAGACACCGGTGCATCCAGTGCGTGGAGCCCTGCCGCCTTGGCAGTTGAATGTACATCTCGACATGCTGCGATGTCGACGGTCGAGCAATCAATCCAGCAGGCGGGCGCGGTCAAGGCGGGGATTAATTCCTCGGCGACCGCCCGTAAAGCGCCGCCATCCGGCAGCATCGTGATCGCAACGTCCACACCACTCGCCGCACCTGCGATCGACGAGGCCATCGACACCCCGTCGATCTCCACCGACGCGAGGTCCACGCCGGTCACCGAGTGACCCGCCGCGGCCAAATTGCGCGCCATCGGTGCGCCCATGTTGCCGAGACCGATGAAGGCGATGCGCATATTTAGTCTCCAAACAACTGCAGTTCATTCGGGCCGAGTGATGCGCACATTTTGGCGACATTCGCTTCGGTCACATCCTCGAGTGTCGGTATGGCCCACCGAGGCCGGCGATCCTTATCGATCACGGCCGCGCGGATGCCTTCGAGAAAATCTCCCTCGGTGAAGGCACGCCAGACAAACCGATATTCCGCACGAAGCGCGTCGGCAATGGTCAAACCTCGCGCCGCCGCCACCATGTGGTCCGCGACGTGAATCGACAACGGACACGCCGCACGCAGGCGCTTTGCCGCCGCTCGCGCCCACGGGCCGGAAGCGCTCTCGAGCGCGTGCGCGAGGCGGACCGGCCCCTCCGCTGCGAAGACCTTGTCGATCTCGGCACGCGTTTTCGCGTCGGTCTCGGGTTCGCACGGCTCAGTCAACTTGAGGGCAGCGTCCGGTTCCGACGTTTCCTCGAGCCGGACGACCGCTTCGGGCCACGCGCCCCGCGGGATGAAGGCATCGGCAAAACCGCTGTAGATCGTGTCGCCAGCCTTGAGCCGTGCGCCTGTCAGACCGGCGTAGCGTCCGAACGCGCCGGGCGACCGCGCAAGGAGGTACGATCCACCCGCGTCGGGTACGAGCCCGATGCTGCACTCCGGCATCGCAAGCGTCGTCGTATCGGTCACGAAGCGGTGCGAGCCATGCGCGGAGACGCCGACACCGCCGCCCATTACGATCCCGCTCATCATGGCGACGAACGGTTTGCCAAAGCGCGCAATTCGTTCGTTGAGCGCATATTCCTCCGCCCAGAAAGATCGCGCGTCGTCGACGGCTCCACTTTTGCCAGCTTCATACAAAGCGACTATGTCGCCACCCGCTGCAAACGCGCGGTCGCCGGTCGCGTCGATCACCACGATCCGAACGTCTTTATCCTCTTCCCAGACCGCGAGCGCCCGTGTGATCTCGCGGACCATCCCGAGGGTCACGGCATTCAGTGCGTCAGGTCGATTGAGCGTGATACGCCCGGTCGCGCCAACGCGCCGGACCAGCACATCGCTCATCCGCGCTCCTCGGCGATCAGGCTGCGCGCAATGATTACGCGCATCACTTCATTGGTGCCCTCGAGGATTTGATGCACGCGCAGATCGCGCACGATCTTCTCGACGCCGTAGTCCGCCAGATAGCCGTACCCACCGTGGAGCTGCAGCGCGTCGTTCGCTACCCGGAACGCCGTATCGGTCACGAAGCGCTTCGCCATTGCGCAGGTCCGCGTGGCGTCGGCGGTGCCGGCGTCCAGTTTGTGCGCGGCGCGGGAGAGTAATGCCCGCGCGGCCTCCAACTCGGTTTCCATGTCGGCGAGGCGGAACTGCAGCGCCTGGAACTCATCGAGCCGCTGGCCGAACGCGCGTCGATCCCGCATGTACGCCAGCGACTTGTCGAGCGCGGCCGCAGCACCGCCGAGCGCACAGGCAGCGATGTTGAGCCGCCCGCCGTCGAGCCCGGCCATCGCGTAGGTGAACCCGCGCCCCTCGTCGCCAAGCAGATGCGTCGCGGGCGCATGGACACCATCCATCTGCACTTCGGCCGTCGGCTGCGCGCGCCAGCCCATCTTTTCTTCCGGTTTCCCGAAGGTCAGACCGGGCGCGCCGTCCTCGATCAGAATTGCCGAGATCCCGCGTGGACTGTCGTCGCCGGTGCGGCACATGACGATGTAGGCGTCGGAATATCCTCCGCCGGAGATAAATGCCTTGGTGCCGGAGAGTGCCCACCCGCTATTGCTGCGTTCAGCGCGGGTGCGCAGCGCGGCAGCATCGGATCCGGACCCCGGTTCGGTAAGGCAATAGGAGATTATTTTTTCTCCGCGGCACGCAGGCTCGAGCCAGGCGTCGCGGAGTTCGACCGAGCCGTAGCGGTCGATCATCCAGGCGCACATGTTGTGGATCGAAAGAAACGCGGCGACGGAGGGGCAGGCGCGGGCGATCGCCTCGAACACCAGCGTGCCATCGTGCCGGGAGAGCCCGGTGCCGCCACGTTCGGGCGAGACAAAAAGTGCCGCCAGCCCGAGTTCCCCCGCTGCGCGCCAAAGCTCGCGCGGCATGGTCCCCTCGTCCTCCCAGCGCCGGGCATGCGGCGCGATCTCGTCAGCCGCGAAGGCGCTTGCGACCTCGACGATCGCTCGCTGCTCTTCGGTCAGTTCCGCATGGCTCACGAGATCGTTGGGACGGTCGATGACGTTCATGGCGTGCTCCCATCGGTATGGCGAAAGGTGCCCCGTTTGATCGCGTACGTCGCCCGTTGTCCATGGCGCAAATCGTGGCGGCGTGGTTGCCGCCCGCCAGTCATGCCAGCGCGTGCTAGGTCTTCGTGACGTCGTGCGCGTAGATCCAGTCCTGCCGCGACACCAGGAGTGCTGGCGCCAGAAGGCCGGCGATCCGCAGCGGGAGATCGACCCGGAGGCGACCGAGCAGGCCGTGGCGATGGAACATCGAGAGGTTCTGCGCAGCGCGGCGCTGGACCCGGGCGGTGCGGTCACGCCGCGTGGCGGTGAGGTTTTCGAATGCGGCGACGAGCGGCTGCGCGCCTTGGGTCGGATAGCGCACAACCTGGGCAAGCGACCAAGCATCCTCGAGTGCCATGGCGGCACCCTGCGCCATGGACGGGAGCATCGGATGGGCGGCATCGCCGATCAGCACTGCCCGGCCGTGGGACCAGACCCGCCGTGGCGCGCGATCGAACAAGGGCCACGCGTGCACGATGCGCGCGGCCGCGGTGATCGCTCGGACATCAGAACACGCATCGGCAAAGGCGTTGGCGAGGCGCTCGTGCGGCACCGACGTTTCCCATCCTTCAACGCTGCGGCGGTGGGCAGTCTCGTACTTTTCACCGGCGGGTGTGCCATCGCCTTCGACGATCGCAACGACGTTCAGCGCGCGGCCCGCCGAGACGGGATAGGTCACCATGTGCGCGCGCTCTGCTGCCCAGACCTCCACGGCGGGCTCTTGCGAGACTGCCGTGTGGCTAGAGCTCAGGTCATCGCAGTTCAATACCGTGCGGTAGGCCGTAAAGCCCGTGTCCCGTGGTGCACCGTCGTCGAACAGGCAACGCCGCACGGTCGAGCGCATACCATCCGCCCCGACAATAAAATCTCCGCTGACACGACTTCCATCGTCGAGCACAACCGTGGGGCTGCCCGTCTGCTCGAGTTCGACAACACGCGCGCCTCGCCGTATCTCGATGGTCGGCGAGGCGCCATCTTGCGCTGTCCCGGACACGCCTCCGGCATTGCTCTGACGTCGCGCAATCGCGTGGTCGAGAGCTGCCGCCAGATCGTTTCGGTGACAGACCCAGTAGCGTTCTCCCCACCGCCTCGGCGCGACAGACCCGAGAGGAAGTGCGCACAATATACTGGCCGTCCGGGCATCGCGGATGCGGATCTGCTTCGGGTCGACGGCGTTCGCCGCGAGATGCTCCGCTACGCCGAGTTGCTCGATGACGCGCATGGCATTCGGGCTGAGCTGGATGCCGGCAGAAGTCGAGGGGGTTTGCGCGCGCGCTTCGAGGATGGTCGCGCTGATGCCGACACGATGGAGCGCGAGTGCTGCCGCGCGACCAGCAATGCCGCCACCCACGATCACCGCTGTCTGCCGTGAAGGCTGTCCTGTCACAGCGCAATAATCTCCGTCACGGCAATCGAATGCCGCCGTCGAGCCGGATCGTTGCGCCGTTCATATATGGATTTTCCACCATTGCCTGCACCATCCGCGCGAACTCCGCCGGGCGCCCGAGCCGCTTGGGGAAAGTGACCTGCTGGCCGAGGGCGGCTTGCGCTTCCTCGCTCAGCGCGGTCTCGAACATCGGCGTCAAAAACAGACCCGGCGCGATCGCATTTACACGAATGCCTGAGAAGGCGAGATCGCGGGCCATGGGCAGCGACGAGGATGCAACGCCCCCTTTGGAGGCGGCGTAAGCGGCCTGGCCTTTTTGGCCGTCGAAGGCAGCGACCGAGGCAGTGTTGATGATCACACCGCGGCAGCCGTCGTCGTCCGGTTCATTTTTTTCCATCTCGACCGCTGCGAGCCGGGCGACATTGTAGGTGCCGACGAGGTTGACGTCGATTGTCTGGCGGTATGCGTCGAGTGGGTGTGCGCCGTCTTTGCCGGTCGTTTTCACCGCGATCGCGATGCCGGCGCAATTCACGCAGACATCGATGCGGCCGAGGCGATCACAGGCGGCTGAAATCGCGCGCGCAACGCTTTCTTCGCTGGTCACGTCCACTTGCTCGAACGAGGCCGCGGCCCCCAGAGCATCGACCAGCGCGTTTGCCCGGTCGGCGTCGCGGTCGAAAATCACGACCCGGCCGCCCGCCTCGGCGATCGCACGTACGGTCGCTTCACCAAGCCCGGAGGCGCCGCCGGTCACGATCGCGCAGGCAGTGGAGAAGTGCATGGCGGCTCCCGAGTCGCATGTGGTCGAAATGGTACTCATCTAGCGGGCGCGACATGCGCGGGGCAATGGTCCTCGTATCGGGGTGTGCTCGACCATGAGGGCTAGTGGCGACAGGTTGCGCGACAGATGGTTCGGCTGGTCTTGGTCGCATGGTGTGCAACGACCTCGCCTATACGTCCGTGCGCGGCGATGGATGTGCGTCCGAGTCGGGTGTCTGGCCTCGGGTAAGTTGCCGTCCGACTAGTGAAACTGCCGGGCTTTCGGAATGATCGTGACATCGCGCGGATGCCTGCGGGTCGCGCCCTCGGGGACAGGTCGGACGACTTCGTCAGCGTGGGCGAGGGGGAAATCCACAGTGCGCTCGCTCAATTGTCCAAGCGCAGCAGAATGGTCCTCGAGCCGCTCGACCACGATGTGGACGACGCTTTCATGCGCCTGAATGCGTCCATGGATGACAACCAGCCGACAACTCATCGCGATCCGTCGATGGGCTTCGAACGTGTCCGGCCAGATCACCGCGTTGGCCACGCCGGTCTCGTCCTCCAGCGTCATGAACATGACGCCCTTCGCGGTTCCCGGGCGCTGACGCACGAGCACGACGCCGGCGAAGCTCACCCGAGTGCCATCCGGGAGTGCGGTTGCGCAGGCGGCTGTCGCACAACCAAGCTCGGTGAAGTGACGCCGTAACAGACCCATTGGATGGGCTTTCAGTGAGAGCCGGACGGTCTGATAGTCGGCGATCACGTGCTCACCGAGCGGCATTTCTGGAAGCGCGACGGCAGTATCGGCGCCTTGATCATCCGCCTCGGCGGCGGCGAAAAGCGGAAGGGGGGCGCTGCGGGCGAGGCCGCGTACTTCCCAAAGTGCCGCACGACGGTCCAGACCGATCGAACGGAATGCGTCTGCATCCGCGAGTTTTTCGAGCGCACTGACGGGCAGGCTGGTGCGGAGGAAAACATCCGACATGCTTTCAAAGCGACGGGTTCGCGCCGCGACGAGACGGTGGGCGTGGTCTTCACGCAGCCCGGTGATCTGGCGCATGCCGAGGCGCAGAGCGTGGGGGGTACGCGGAGTGGGGCCGTCATGCGGTGCGGGCGGGTTACGCGGTGCGGGCGCGTCACGCGGGGTGCGGGCGCCGTGCAGATCAGGCGCATTGTGCGCAGCGGCGGCATCGCGTCGGGCTTCCAAGGGCGCGTCGCCCATGACGGGTAAGCCTGGTCGCGCGGGACGGGCAACGTTCGGCGAGCCGGGTTCGAGGGTATTGTCCCACTCGCTCATATTGATGTCGACAGGGCGCACTTCGACGCCGTGCTCGCGGGCATCGCGGACGATTTGCGCGGGGGCATAAAACCCCATCGGCTGAGCGTTGAGCAGGCCGCAGGCGAATACTTCGGGGCGGTGGCACTTCAGCCAGGACGACACATATGCCAGCAGCGCGAAGCTCGCTGAATGGCTCTCGGGAAAGCCGTACTCAGCGAAGCCCTTGATCTGGTCAAAGCATTGTCGGGCAAACGCGTGATCATAGCCGCGCTCGGTCATGCGGGTGATCATGAGCTCCTCGAACGTATGGATCGTGCCCGCGCGCCGGAATGTCGCCATCGCGCGGCGCAGGCCATTGAGCTCGGCAGAGGTGAACTGCGCGGCTTTCATCGCCAGGCTCATCGCCTGTTCCTGAAACAGGGGTACGCCCAGGGTCTTGCCGAGGACCGCGCGCAGTTCGTCCGGATCGCCATGCGCCGGATCCGGGGAGGGAATTTCACAGGGCTCGAGCCCCGCGCGGCGGCGCAGATAGGGGTGCACCATACCGCCCTGGATCGGACCGGGGCGCACGATCGCAATCTCGATCACGAGATCATAGAAAACGCGGGGCTTGAGACGCGGCAGCATGCTCATTTGCGCCCGGCTCTCGATCTGAAAGACGCCGAGGGTGTCGGCCCGGCGGATCATTTCGTAGGTCGCCGGATCCGTTGCCGGAAAGAAACTTGCAAGGTCGCGCTGCTCGCCATCGTGGCGCGCCATCAGCTCGAGCGACTTGCGGATACAGGTCAGCATGCCGAGCGCGAGGATATCGATCTTGAGAATGCCGAGCGCGTCCAGATCGTCCTTGTCCCACTCGACGAAGGTGCGGTCCGCCATTGCTGCCTTGCCGATGGGGACCACCTCACGCAGCGGGTCCTGCGTCAGGACGAAGCCGCCGACATGCTGCGACAGGTGGCGGGGGAAACCGATGAGATCGCGGACCAGTAAAAGTGTACGGCGCAAGAGCAGATCGTCCGGATCGAGGCCCGCCTCACGCACGCGGGTCTCCGAAAACCCGTCACCCCAGATGCCCCAGACCGTACCGGCGAGCGCGCCGGTTACGTCCTCGGACAGACCCATGACCTTGCCGACTTCGCGGATGGCAGAGCGCGGACGATAGCTGATCACGGTGGCCGCGATGCCTGCCCGGTCGCGGCCGTAGCGCTCATAGATGTACTGCATCACCTCCTCGCGCCGCTCATGCTCGAAATCGACGTCGATGTCCGGCGCTTCCTTGCGCTCGCGGGAGATAAAACGCTCGAAGAGGAGGTCAATTTCCTCCGGATCCACGGAGGTAATGTGCAGGCAATAACAGACGACGGAGTTGGCCGCGGAGCCGCGCCCCTGACAGAGAATGTCACGCGTGCGGGCCCACTGCACGATGTCGTGGACGGTTAGGAAGTAGAGCGCGAAGCCCAGTTCTTCGATCAGATCAAGCTCGCGGCGCAGGGTTGCGCGGACCTTTTCCGGGATGCCGTCCGGATATTTATCCGCGGAAAAACGCTCACGGGCACCTGCCCAACTCAGGTCTTCGAGATGCTGCTGCGGCGTCCGTCCGGAGGGGACCGGCTCGCGCGGATAATTATAGCGCAGATCCTCGAGGCTGAATCGGCTTGCCTCGACGATTTCAGTGGTTCGCGCAAGGGCATGCTCATACCCCGAGAACAGCCGAGCCATGTCTTCGGGCGCACGCAAGTGACGTTCGGCGTTCGCGTTCAGCAAATAACCGGCGGTCTCGAGCGTGGTGTGTTCGCGAATGCAGGTGAGCACGTCCTGGAGCGGGCGGCGGGCGGGGGTGTGATAGAGCGCGTCGGCGGTGCCGACGAGCGGGGTGCCGGCCGCATGCGCGATCGCATCGAGGCGGGCGATGCGCTGGCGGTCGTCACCGCCATAGGTGTGTGACGCGGCAAGATAGCAGGGGCTTGCGAGCTGTTCTGCCGCCTCGGCGATGCGGCGGGCCAGATGCGCGTCGTCAGGGTCGACGGCACTTGCGTGCGGCAGCGTTTGCGGAGGGATAATAACGAAGGTCTGGCCGGCGGCTGCTGCCGCAATGTCGGCGAAGGTGATCCGGCAATCACCTTTTTCCACGTCGGGGTGTAATTTTCCTGCGCTCAGAAGGCTGGCGAGACGCCCGTAGGCGGCACGGTCACTCGGGAAACAGAGCACGCTGAACCCGTCAGTCGGATCGAGCCGGCAGCCAACGACATAGCCGAGCCCAGCCTCCTTGGCTGCGATATGGGTGCGGACAACGCCTGCAAGGGAATTTCGATCCGTAACGGCAATGGTCTCGAGACCAAGCTCGACGGCGGCCCCCACGATCTCGTGCGGGTGGGAGGCGCCGCGCAGAAACGAGAAATTGCTCGAAATCTGCAGTTCGGCATAGCGTGGTGCGCTCATGGGAACATCCCGTGAATGTGCCATGAGGGCGGGCCTGATGCCGGATCGCGTGGCTCACCCATCTCGTCGTAGAGGCCGGCACGGAACATCCAGAACCGGCGCCCTTCGGTATCCTCGACGCGATAATAGTCCCGCGGTCGCGCCCACCTGCCGGGCCGTCCCGCGCCGAGGCGCCACCATTCCGGGGCGATGCGCTCCGGCCCTTCGGCGGCCTTCACGCGGTGAACATGACGGCGCCAGACAAACTGGCGGGGCGGACCTTCCGGCACCTCGGCAATCACCTGCACTTCTTCGGGCATATCGAGCAGATGCAACGGACGTGGTGCACGGGGAAAATTTTTCTCCTCCCGGGATACATCACAGGGCTTGTCGGGTTGTGGTGAGCGCGGTCCCGCACCTTTTGGGGCGGGTGATCCAGGCGGGATCTCAAGCGCCGTGCAGCGCTGCTCGGCGGCTTCGGGGATATGACGTTCCTGCGGCACCAGGCGCTGCACTGCTTCGGCGCCGAGTTTATTGGCGAGCCTGTCTACCAGCATCGCCACGCCTCCATCTTCTGCGGCTGCCGCGCTCAACGCCAGGGGGGTACCCGCGCCACCGCGTGCACTTGCTGCGTATCCTGCGCGGCCAAGCGAGGTCTGGGCGCCAGTCAATGGTTCGACTGCATCGGCGCTCAAGCCGAGAACATCGACGCCGAAACCCGGGTTGAGCTTCTCGATCCGCTCACGGAACAAGAAGGCTAGATGCGCCGCGTCCCGCGAGGCGCGAGCGGTCGCAATACCGACACGGGAGACACCCCCATCCGCATGCCAAGCAGTGAAGGTGAGGCGGGTCGCACCGCGGGCATCGCGTTCGAGATCAGCGGTAAGGCGGGCGAGGAGAGCCTTGAGGCCGTGGGAAAAACTCTCTGTCGCGAGCAGCGGTTCGGGGTAGGGCTCGCGCACGTCATAGGCAGGGATCGGCCGACGGGGGACGATGGGCTCGGGCAGCAACCCGAACGCCTGGTCGAGACGGTGCACCACCGCATCGCCGATCTCCCGGCTCGGGAAACGACGCTGCAGGACCGAGCGTGGCAATGCACGCAATGCAGACACTGTGCGTAGACCGAACCGGTGCAGCATATAGACGACCTCGCGGGTCAGCCGCAGGGCCTCGACCGGCAATCCGTCAAGCGCGCGCTGCTCTGCGCCTTCGGGAATAATGATGTAACCCGCATCGGACTTTTCGTCCGCACCATGTTGTGTGCCGAGTTGCACATCAGTTTGCGTGACGCCGTGTCGGGCGGCGGCGTGTGCCGTGCCGGGGGTGGAGGCGATAGCTATGCGATGGGCAAACCCGAAACGGGTGAGACGGGCAGAGAGATCGTGCAGAAACGCCTCCTCGCCCCCAAAGAGATGCGTGGCGCCCGTCATGTCGAGCCAGAGCGCTTCCTCACCATCGAGCGCGACATGCGGGGTATAACGCACTGACCAGTCTGCCATGCGCTCAAGCAAACGCTGATCGGCACGCGTGTCGCGGGTCCGGGTCGCGAGATCCGGGACAAGTGCGCGGGCATCGGCGAGACGCATAGCGGGCTGGATGCCGCGGGCGATGGCCGGCGGGTTCGCTGCAACAATGCGCACCCCTTGCGCATGGCTATCGACCAGAGCGAATGCGTGTGGCGTCTGCGGAGAGAAAAAATCGTTTCTCGGATCAACCTCGTTCGTGTTGGCGCTGCCCGCTGTTTCATGCAGCCGCGATGCGGCGGGCAGGAGCGGGTGAGGCGTGGGCGGATGCGCGATGGGCGGCGCGGCTTCCGGCGCCGATGGAGATGATGCGTGAGCCGACCGACGCAGGCGCCACGACAGGCTGTCGAGCGGAAAATTCTTCAACCAGACCGAAGCGATACGTTTCATCATTCCACTCCACGACCCACTCACCCGACCAGCCGCTGCGCACCCGCTCCAGGGACACACGCCACCGCGGGCGCCTGCCGGTTACGAGATC